>JAUILF010000338.1 GCA_030433135.1 Bacteroidia bacterium
GTTTTTTTCTTTTTCTTCTTCTTTTTCTTTTTCCTCTTTTTCTTCTCGCTTTCTGACTCCTCTACACTTTGATCTCTGGATTGAGCTTGTTGACTCTCTTTGTCCTTGGATTCCTTTTCCCAGTCCTTATAACCTTGAGTATGACTGTCTGTCAGGGAATGTAGCCATTGAAGAAATGGAGATTCAGGATCCCCATCTGTGGAAATGGGCTTAAGACCACCCTCATCCAGTGTGAAAACGGATTCTTTAAAGGATTCGCGCTCACCATAATCTCCTCGACCAGGGTCCGGCTGCGTCTCCTGTGATTCAGGCGAGGTCGAAGGTCCGTCTTCTTGCTCAGATTGGTCCTGATCATTTACCATCGAATCTTCCGATGGCTCAGAAGACGGTTCAACGGCATGATCATCCGGTTTGACATCATTGATGTGCACTTGATCCTGTAAGGGTTGATCCATGCTATCGTCCATAGCATCGGCCTGAAGTTCAGACTGGATAAGTTCATCCACGCTTTCGGGTACCTGCTCTCCGGCTTCGTTATCTTTTTCGCGATTTTCAGGCACTGCATGCGGAGGTGATGCGCCATCCATTTGCTCATCTGATGAATCAAGTGCCTGATCGGGTTTGTTCTTGTCAGGATCCGATGGTGATGAATATTCAATGCGAGAAGCATCGGGATCATCTGATCGACCAGACATGTCAATCGAGTACTCCCATTCCTGTTTATCGGACTTGGTTAGTTCTGGTTGTTTTTGCAACAATACCCCAATTCGTTGTCTCCACTTTTCTTCAGCTTCCAGAGCTCTTCGCAGCGCATCACCTTCCAGGATGTCCTTTTCCTGGTCGTCATCTTCTATGTCGGATTCTTCTATGTTGGACTCCTCAAATTGGTCATCACTGGAATGGCTCGATGATATCCCTTCTTTTAACTGATCATAAAAAACGGCTTGTTCCTCTCCTTCGGGCGTTTCATCGATCTTGTCGGCAATTTCTTGCGATGGTTCGACAGTTAAGGTATCCTCAGATGACAGATCATAGATGATCTCGTTTTCGATTCGACTGTTTCCGGTCAGAGAAGGTGATGAAGAAACGTATGCACTAATAGCAGAAGCAGTAAGTATGATGTCCGATATCGCGAAATGACTTTCCTCTTTCTGTGTGTCAGGGAAGGCAGTCAGATTTTTTATGTCAAACAAAAATTCCTGTATGGCAGTACCTTCCAGGATAATGTCCAGACGCCGCTCAATCTGGTTCCTTTCCTCGCCCATGTTTTCGGGTGCCATTGCCGACTCCTCCGCGTAGAGATCCCGGGCCTGAGATACATATTCGTCTATGGAAGTAGCTGCCTGAATCAGGGTGTCCAGGTCGAGTCTCACAGGTGTTTTGGCTGCAGGTTCTACTGGTGCCTTTTCTGTAATTTGGTCAGTAGACGGTTGTTTCTGTTGCCTAATAAAGATTGATTGAACCTCTTTCTGCCAGGAGGCCTGAGAGAGTACTTGCTGCAACATAGCCCCAGAAAGTGTAATCTCACTTATATGGGTTTGAATGCTGGCAGTATCTGATTCCGTTTCTGCCGGGTCATCCTGATCATCTAATGGTGTTGATTCGGGATCCGAACGATGTTCGACCCCGGCTTCTTTGGTTTCCAGGGATTCTTCTTCAATGGAATCCAGGACTTCCTTTAACATTTCGTCCTCCTCTGTCAATTCGTTCTCATCCAGGCCTTCGCTTTCATCTGTCGTTTCTTCTTTCGGATCAGACTCCGGGAAAAGAAATGAGTCATCTTTTCTCAAGCTTTGTAGCTTGTTCATCCACTCTCCCAGCCTTCGTCGGTCAGCGATATAAACGGCTGCTTTTTCCAGGAGGTCCTGGCTTACCATTCCAAATTCCAACTGATCTTTGATGGCAGCTAACAAGTGAAGGTGCGAACTGTAAGGATACTCATTCAATAAAGCCTTTATTTCGGTCCTTTCAACCGTCCTGAGAGCTCCCGGATGACGCAGGTAGTATGAAAGTGTTTTGCCGTTAATGAGTTTTTTCTCCATGGATTTAATCTACCAGTTGGTAAATGCTTTATTGAAGATGTCTTCGGTTAATTGGGTGAAAATAACGTTTATCAGTTCATCCTGGATGTCAAGGAGGTTTTGATCCCGGTCGTAATCCTGATAAAAGGAAAAAGAACTTTCCCAATTCTCCTCTTCGTTCAGTTCGTAAATGTATTTCATCCTGACTCCAATTTCAAGTCGGTTAAAGGCAGTGGTCTCCCCGGCTTGCGGTGCTACCGAAGTCACGGCATATCGGCTTATCTCTCCGCTGAATTCGATGTCAGGGTCTATATCGCTGAAAAGCAGGCGGGATTGATTGAGGAATTTTTGTTTAAGAGCCTCGCTAAATTGCTGTCCAAGATCACTGGGAGCCGTAGGGACCCGGTTGGTCAGGTCGGTGACATAAAACGTATTGGCCTCCGGTGGAATCGAAATCCCTTTGAAGGAATAACACCCCAGGTTGATCGAGAGTAAGAAGCACCAGAACACGCATACCCTGCCTGCAAGTCCAAATGTTTTAAGGCACTTCATATTGCTTGATCTTTCGGTAAAGGGTTCTTTCCGATATGCCCAGATCCTGTGCAGCATCTTTTCTCCTTCCTTTGTGTTTCTTGAGTGCTTTCTTTATCAGTTCTTTCTCCATTTCCTCAATGGACAGATTTTCATCTACTTCTTCTGTTTCTGCGTATCGGCCACCAATAGATGGTAGTATGATCGGTTTACTGAGATCCGGTGGAACGTGATCCATGTCATCATTTGTATCCGGTTGACGGTCTACCAGAATCTGTTCACGTATTTCCCGGGAAGTATTCTCCGAGGGTCCTTCCAATTGCTTCATTTGTCTTTCCGGAACGCGCAGATCATTGTCCTGTATCAATTCGAAGACGAGACTCTTCAGATCATTGAGATCTGATTTCATGTCGAAGAGTAACTTGTAGAGGATCTCACGCTCCTGCATGGATTCTCCGTTTGCTCCTTCTGACCTGAGCGCCGGTAGTTTACTTCTACTGACATTGGGGATGAATGTTTCCAAGGTAGGTGCATCAATGGTTCTGTCTTCGGAGAGCACAGATATTTGCTCAGCTACGTTTTTCAACTCCCGGATGTTTCCCGGCCAGTCATATCGTTCAAGAAGGCTTCTTGCATCATCTGTCAACTGTATCGGGTCGATACGGTACTTTTCGGCAAAATCCACTGTAAACTTCCGAAAAAGCATGTAGATATCTTCGCGACGGTGCCTGAGGGCTGGGACATGGATGGGTACCGTGCTAAGGCGGTAGTACAGGTCCTCCCTGAACTTCCCTGCTTTGACCCGGTCGAGCAAGTCTATATTTGTTGCAGCGATTACCCGCACATCGGTCTTCAATACCTTGCTGGATCCCACCCGGAGAAACTCCCCGCTTTCAAGTACCCGGAGTAAAAATGCCTGGGTGTCCAGTGGCATTTCGCTGATCTCATCGAGAAATATAGTTCCGCCATTGACGGTTTCGAAATATCCTTTCCGTTCACTGGTGGCACCGGTAAATGCGCCCTTTTCATGTCCGAATAACTCGGAATTGATCGTGCCTTCCGGAATAGCACCACAGTTGATGGCAATAGAAGTGTTGTGCTTTCGGGCACTCAAAGCATGGATGATCTTGGAAAATGCTTCTTTTCCAACTCCACTTTCTCCACTGATAAGCACAGATAGGTCTGTTGGCGCTACGCGTGCGGCTGTACTGAGGGCATGATCCAGGGAATTGGACCGCCCAATGATGCCAAATCTTTGTTTTATCGCCTGAATATTCATAGCGGAAACTTTATACAGTTACAGTCTGCAACATCGTACCTATTAAGGTTGCACTGGTAGCCTGTTCAACTTTTACCGTAACATAATCCCCGGGTTTTACTCCAGCTTCCTTGGGGAAGACTATCATCTTGTTTTGTGAGTTGCGTCCTTTATAATCATGGGTCGACTTTTTGGAATCACCTTCCACCAATACCTCAAATACTTTGCCCACATCGTTTAGATTGTGACGCTCGGAAATTTGATTTTGTAATTGTATGATTTCACGGAGCCTTCTCTTCTTCACTTCCTCGGGAACATCATCTTCGTATTTTTTTGCAGCCAGGGTTCCTGGTCTCTCTGAATAAGCAAACATGTAGGACATGCTGTACTGCGCGTACTCTATCATTTCAAGGGTGTCGGCATGCTCTTCTTCAGATTCACTGCAGAAACCGGCGATAATATCCGAAGAAATGGCGCAATCAGGTATGATATCATATATGCGATCTATCTTATTTCGGTACCATTCCCGGTCGTAGGTACGATTCATAAGCTTCAGAACCCTGGAGTTACCTGACTGTACCGGAAGGTGGATATAGTTACAGATGTTTTTATACCTGGCCATGTTGTGCAAGACATCATCGGTGATATCCTTTGGGTGCGAGGTGGAAAAGCGAACCCTTAGTTTTGGGTCGACGTCCGCTACCATAGCCAGGAGTTCGGCAAAATTGACGTGAAGTTGTCCATCAGGTTGCTGCCATTTGTAGGAGTCGACATTTTGACCAAGTAATGTCACTTCTCTGTAGCCTTTTTGAAACAAATCCCTTGCTTCCGCTACTATACTAAATGGATCTCGGCTTCGTTCTCTACCCCTGGTAAAGGGCACCACACAAAAAGAACACATGTTGTCACATCCACGCATGATAGATATGAAAGCTGTAACTCCATTGCCGTCCAAACGGACCGGGCTGATGTCTGCATAGGTCTCCTCCCTGGAGAGGAATACATTCACACCCCTGTCACCCTCGTCGGCATTAGCAATCAATGAAGGAAGGTCACGGTACGCATCCGGGCCAACTACCATATCTACCAATTGCTCTTCTTCGAGAAACTTGGTTTTCAATCTTTCAGCCATACATCCCAGTACACCTACCAGTGTGCCGGGCTTACTGTTCTTTACTTTGTCAAAGATGCGAAGCCTTTTCCTCACTGTGTCCTCGGCCTTTTCTCTGATTGAACACGTATTTATTAGAATCAGATCAGCTTCCTCCATATTCCGGGTAGGTGCGTAGTTTGCTTCCATCAGGATGGATGCTACTATCTCGCTGTCAGAAAAGTTCATTTGACAACCATAGCTTTCGATGTAAAAATTTCTCTGACCTTCTGCCGGCCCTTTTAATTTATCGAAGACTTCACCTTGCCTCTCTTCGCTAAGCAGCTGCTGTTGCATACCTATTTATATTGTTTACCCTTCACCGAAAGGAGGGCAAAGATACTGATAAATTCATGGATTATGCCATTTTGGCAGCGTCAACCAATGATCCAATTTTATCTTTGAGCCATCAAAAAGTTATGTCCATGCTCAAACGGAAATTTGGCCTTATCGGTTATCCCTTGTCCCATTCATTTTCCAGCAAGTATTTTTCGGAAAAATTTGAAAAGGAGGGTTTATCAAGTGTGTCCTATGAAAACTTTCCGATCGAAAAAATCGAACTCTTGCCATCGCTTATTGAGCAAAATCCGGATCTGGTAGGGTTGAATGTGACCATACCATACAAGCAACAAGTGATCCCATACATGGACGAACTTTCCGTGGGAGCTGGTGATATTGGTGCTGTTAATACTATAGTGGTACATATGTCAGGAAAACTATCGGGGCACAACTCTGACATATATGGCTTTGACCAGTCTCTCAATATTTTGATTCCTGAGACTTTTCGTAGCGGTGCACTTATTCTTGGTACCGGTGGAGCTTCAAAAGCTGTTGAATATGTTTGTCAGCGTAGAGGGTTTCCAGTGACTTTTGTGTCCAGGACTCCTGGTGAGGGTCAACTTGCCTATCAGGATGTTGACGAAGAATTACTTAGGCAACATCGTTTGATCATCAATACCACACCTTTGGGTATGCATCCTCACATTGAACAGTGTCCTGTTCTGCCATATGAACTTCTGGATTCAGGTTATTATTTATTTGACTTGATTTATAACCCGGCTGTAACTCAATTCTTGCAGCGGGGAAAAGACCAGCAAAGTCATATTATGAATGGGATGGAAATGCTTATATTTCAGGCTGAGAAATCCTGGCAAATCTGGAATGAAAACACATCCATGTGAAGCTCAATGAATAAGAACCAGTACGTCGACTTTTCTAACACAAAGGTAGCGTTCTCCCAGAAAAGTAACCGCGAATTAAAACGGACAATCTGGTTGTTCAGGATGATGAGTCATTCGTGGTTGATCGATATTTTAGCTCCCCTGTCAACACGGCTGATCAGATGGAAAGTCCCCTTGGTGAAAATGATCGTCAAATCGACCATTTTCAGGCAGTTTGTTGGTGGTGAAACCCTGAAGGAAAGTCTCGAACAGATTGATGGCCTGGCCCGAAAAGGCGTCCTTACCATTCTTGACTATGGCGCTGAAGGAAAATCTACCACCAAAGAGCTTGACCTTGCTCACCGGCAGTTTATGGATGCCATCACTTTTGCAGCTTCCCATGAAAGTGTGGTCGCGGTATGTGTTAAAATCAGTGCATTGTCGGCCAATGAATTGTTGATGAAGTTGCAGGATGGGAGCACTTTGACCACAGATGAAAAGACCTGGTACAACCTGGTAAGGAATCGACTCGATACTCTGTGTGCCAGTTGTTACGAGCACCAGGTCAAGATCTTTATCGATGCCGAAGAATCATGGATTCAGGACACTATTGATGCTTTGGAAGCGGAGATGATGGTGAGGAATTTCCAATCGGTGTGATGAATGGTGCTCTCAAGATCGCGCCGCAGGTTGGGGCTGCGGGAGTCGGGGTGGGTGGTCTCCACGAGGTAGTCCGGCAGCCGGAAGAAAAAGGCGCTGTAGCGCGA
>JAUILF010000339.1 GCA_030433135.1 Bacteroidia bacterium
AAAGAATTCATAGATCCTAGGCAAATGGAACTGTTTACAATTCAATAATTCTGTCAACTTATTTCAGGACGATACAGACTGCGAACTGGAGACTGGAGACTGCGAACTGGAGACTGGAGACTGCGAACTGGAGACTGGAGACTGCGAACTGGAGACTGGAGACTGCGAACTGAAGACTGGAGACTGCGGACTGGAGACTGCGAACTGGAGACTGCGGACTGGAGACTGCGAACTGGAGACTGGAGACTGCGAACTGAAGAATGGGCTCACCGGTCATGCATTCCTTTCCCTTCAAGTATCCAGGGAATGTATTTATCAATGCGGGACTCCCTGGTTTTCGATTGTTTGGCGGAAGAAAAGTACAAAACATAACCTCGTTGTCTTCCTGGGGTCAATGCATCAAACGCAGCTGCAAAGGCCGCATCAGTACTCATCTTTTCCTGCAGTTCAGCTGGATAGACCAATTCCTTCTTTTCTTTAAAATCAACCTGCAATCCCGCCTTTTCCACTTCGATGGCCTCAAAAATATATCTCTTCAACACTTGTTCCCACTCGGTGATTTTCTGTCTTGAGGTAAATTTAATCAGTCGGGCTGCCTGCGTGTTCTTTCCGGGTGCAACAAGGAGACCTTCAGTATCCTGTAATAAAGACCCTTTAAAGAAGCTGACAGAGGCATAATCTTTCAAAGCACTTACGATCAGGATATTCTTTTTCTGAAATGTATAGCACGGAACACTCCATTTCAATTCTTCAGTCAGACCACAGTCCAGCACAATCTCTCGTAGAAGCTCCAGTTCCTCTCGCCAATCGTTGACCTTACATTGAGGAGTACCACCCAGGGGACACCGGCCACAACCATCGATGAGATATTGGTCAACTTTGGGATTCATGGATATCTATATTCGTTGGTGGACCACCGAAGTTGGCAATCAATTTTCACCGGTGATGAATTAATCATTTAACCCTTTCCCTTCAAATATGTGAGGAATGTATCTCTCTATCCTCGATTTGCGGGTCTTAGATTGTTTAGCTCTCGAAAAATACAGTAAATAACCTCTTTGGCGACCGGGAGTTAATGATTCAAAAGCTGACTTCAGGTCCGGATCCTTTTCCAGTGCTTCGCGAAACTCTCCGGGCATGTCAAATTCAGAAGTCTTTTTCAGTTTCACTTCCAGGCCAGCTTTTTCCACCTCAATGGCCTCATAAATATAGGATCTGATGATATCTTTCTGCTCCCTGATTTCGCGTAAGTTGCAAAAACGAATTTGTCGTGCAGATTGCACATTCTTCGTCTGCTGGATCAGGATATCATCGGTGTCCTTGAGCAATACACCTTTGTGAAATAATAAGGCACAATAATTTTTAAATCCATGGATCAACACAATATTAGATCCATGGTAAGTGTAGCAGGGCTTACCCCACTTCAACTCCTCTTCCAGCCCACAATCCAGGATAATCGATCTTAACTGTGTATATTCTGCCTGCCATCTGGAATCTTTCTCAAAGAAGAAATCAACTTTAGGATTCATAACATAAAGGATTACCGGTCACCGGTTACCAGCTTCCGGTCTGTAGGTCGAAAATACCACGATATGATGGTATGACCAAGCTGCAATATCGAGGACTAGAAAATTAG
Source organism: Bacteroidia bacterium (assembly GCA_030433135.1). Lineage (GTDB taxonomy): Bacteria > Bacteroidota > Bacteroidia > Chitinophagales > Saprospiraceae > JABDMH01. The sequence continues at coordinate 1,637 of JAUILF010000339.1, forward strand.
TCATAACAGGATCATGCCTGCCACAAATCAACTTCCTTGTCAGGTAGGCTTAAAAATTACAGCAAGCCCGTTTTGCTCCGGGATCTTCCGGACTAGTACAGTTTCACTATTCACCTCCTCTTTCAGAATGCTGACCATCGTCGCTGTATTCAGTGATTCATCATGAGTAAACAGGGTCGCTTCATACGTCCTGCCGGGTTCAAGGAAATCAAGGGTGAGTGCCAGGTTGTGTTCCTGTGTTCCGGTAAGTACCCCGAGATACCAGTTTTCTCCATTTTTTCGGGCTATGGATGCCAACTTTCCAGGATAGCCGTCGAGCACCCTGGTATCATCCCATACGGTGGGTATCTGGTCGTAAAAGGTCAGGTCCGGAATCTCAGGAATACCAGTTTCGGCATTGCCAGCTCCTCCCTTCTTTCCCGGTGATCCTGCCGGACGATCATACCAGTAGAGAAATTGCCACGGGCTGTATATACAAATCGCTTTTGCCATTTGGGCAGTATGGGATCCCATCTCTTCCTTTACCCTGGAGGCAAAATAACAATTGGTGTGATCGCCTGCTCCTGCGATCATTCTGGTAAAAATGGTATTAATCACCATATCGTTAGGTGGACTTTCTTCATCACCACGAATACCTTCCTGGGTCATCAGGTTTGGATAAGTTCGCGAATATCCTGTTGGTCGATATTCGTCATGGATATCGACCATTAAATGATGAGTTGATGCCTTTCTTACTGCATCGTGCAACCAGTCAGTCCATTCCTGGGGTCCAACGTTTACAAATCCGTATTTAACTCCTGCCACCCCCCACGACTCAAGCAATGGTAAAACTTCATCAAGCTGCTTTTCTAACGCCCGCCGATTGACATAGAGAATCACTCCAATATCCTTTCCCATGGCATACTCGATAACTGAATGCAAATCCAAAGGCCCGGGAGACCGACCAGGATCCACAGTAATTGTGGTCGCATCAGATGAATCATCATATTCATTTCCATACCAGCCAGCATCAAATTCCACGAATTGCAGATTATGCTCGTGAGCAAAGTCAACACAGGCCATTCCTCCCTGAGTTGTTAGTGTAACTTCACGGAGTACTTTCCCCGGCTTTATCCAGGAAGGATTCTCGATTTGATTTGATTCGTTCAAATTGAGGACCAGGAAATTGTTTTCCAGTAATTTAGAGGGTCTATCGCCTGCCATGATAAACCGCCAGGGCGTTTTAAATGGTTTTGTTTTCTCCACATCCCCTGCCAGATGTGATCTTAGAATTCCTGATCCCGGAGCCTTATTAATCAGTTTCATTCTGGCATAATCGATCAAAGCGGCTTCTCCAATAGCCACAAAGAGAGAATCATCATATTGAATCAACATGGGACGTTCCCTGGCTTCATGTATTTCAGCTACCGTGGTCATGGTAATTTCACTCTGAGCCTTGCTCGACACCCAGGCACCTGCATCTGGAGGTAGATGAAATTCAGTCAGTTCATCGACAATACTTACCACTTCATCTTCCCCTTCAAACTCATAACGAAATGCAACTCCTTCATCATAGGCTCTTATCCTCAGTGCCGACAAATGACCACTTCCCTTAAACCTTACCAATGTCTCATTATAATGGTCCGGATATTCATTGCGCTCTCCATACAAAGGTTTCCAGGTTGTGTCCACTGACCGATTCACAGACTCTGCAATCATATATTGAGGAGGACCTGGTGCACCTCCGAATTTGAAACCGAGGTTTGCTTGCTCAATAATAGACTTACCTTGAAAATCTACATTATAGGTTAATACGCTATCCTCTTCACCTGTATTCAGAGTGAATACAAATGATTCATCCGGGCTTTTCAGTACCAAATTGGAGACCTGTGAACAGGAGAGCAGAAATGACATCAGTATCATTGTCAAAAAAATGTTGCATCTAGCTATCATATTCAGGTGGTTATTTCACAAGATTGGTTTACAGGATATTACTACAAAACCTGGACAATTACCCCAGTTTCAGGGCATTTCCAAGTTAATCAAGTAATTAGGGGACTGTGGAGAAGGCATGATAATAACCCTCTTCATCAGGTATTGGGATTATGGAAGCCGTCTCCGAATGGTTATTACTATCAGGTCAGGGTAACAAAAATGATGGCATCAGACATAATCTCAAACTGTGGTATCAACCATGCAATCTCACTTCAAATCACACCATCTAGATCTTGTCTTGTAATGATTTTATCTGGATCAGTATATGCTCAGCTTCGGCCTTCTTAAGGTCGCTCTCCTTTCGATTAGAATTTCTCAAATGATAGGACTCATCCAGTAATTTTCGATACTGAATATCTAATTTTTCAAGCTTGCTCTTCCTCTTGAATATTTTAAACATAGTCTATTATTTTATGGCCGAATAAGCTCCATCGACCTCTACTATTTGACCGGTTATCTATGTGACGATTTCGGCAGACCCTCCCAGAATCCCACAATTTCTCATCTCGTCAGTCCTTTTCTGCATCAGACAATTAAACTTAAGCTTAAATCACATTTTGCTGTCTCATCATATTATAGCATGGAAACAAGGGCCAACTTCTTTGGTTCAACTGCTATCGATAAAATTATCGATCTCTGGGATATGAGAAAAGCCGGGATGGGTGCTATCTCACTCCTGGACAGAATTATGCAGGTATTGCCTAATGCCATGCGGCACTCCTATAGCCGTCTATCAATCTTTTACACAACGCACCGAAAAGCCTAAAGCCTTCCGATTTTCACCTGCAGCACTGGCACTCATGTTATCATTAGAGTGACTTAGGAACAAATAAAGCAAATTGTCATCATCGTCAACGGAACTACTCCAAAAATAACTTTGTGAATTCCAATCGGCAAAAGCGCCAGCTTCAAATCGGTATCCGGCCGCAACAGCAGCAAAACCACTTTCATTGGTGGCTCCTGCATTTGGATCTAACCAATAACCCGTGCCTGCTTCCACCGTACCTGTTTTCTTCATTTTGCCACCTGCTACCGAGGCACCTCCAAGATGATCCAACATAGTGGTCCATTCTTCGTAAGTAGGAACATGCCATCCGGTTGGGCAAAGCTCCCTTTCATCATTCATCGCATACCAATTATAAAGTTTTCCATAGGGTATTTCCTTTTCCGGATCATGGTCATACCAGCACCAGGCTCCCATGTCATTGTCTGCCCAGTCGCTGTCAAGCAATACCTCGAGAATCGGATCACCATTGCGATACCGGGTAGTTCGCAGATTTTCACGCATCCAGGTCTGGGTTCCGATTTGTACGGTGAGATAGGTGTTACCATCTACATCCTTGACTGATCCGCTACCGGTTGCTACTGGTGCATAGGTAAGTGAAACCCACTCTCCATTCCACCCCTCAAAATCCTGCTTGTCTGGATTATAGCGAACAGTACCTAATTCAGGTCGTGTATTATTGGTATCTCCGATTTTGATGGCCCCATCCAATTCCATCATGATCTGGCTGGAAACATCACCGGTGTATGTAAATTGGAATAGGAGAAGGAAAGGGAACAATAGCTTCATAGTTTTCGACTTTGACTAAGCCGAAAACTACCCATTTCGACAGCATCAGATATTACCCTTTTTGGTGGTTTTTCAATCTTATTGTTGCTGTGCCATGTATCCCTACCTCACTCCCGCACCCATGCATCCTGGGCCTTTGATTACCCTATTGGTTTGGACATTAGCGTATTAAAAAATCACCTGAAACTGCGCAACAAATTCCCAACCGCCAATCATCTCAGGGTGCACCGCATTTTAAAACATATTCTTAATGTTTTAGATTCTTACTTAAGTAGGTGTATACCAAATTGGGCTGGTCCAGGCCCTTTCCTGTATAATTGGAGGAACTGTTTTGCTCAATGGAACATTATTTTTCACAGCAAGTTGGGTGCTCCATCTCGGTGTAGGTATTTCCAACACTCTCACATAATATGTGGTATAAGCCGTCGGGTCAAATTCCGTGTCTTCCCAAAAACCAATTAATTCTGCCGATCCAATAGTATTGGTATAGGTTGCTGTTTCCAAATCAACGGTGTTACCGACAGCAGGCAATTTTCCATCGGCATCAGGCTCACGATCTCCGCTCCAAACCACATCAAATATTTCTTCAGTACTTGTACCATTTTTGGTAGATACTTTTATGATCTGTACCCGATCCAAATTGCCCGAATTAGGATCCTTTTGTGCCTGTATCATAAACTTTGGACTACCGGTTCCTTTTGGTAAGTCTGCACCCATGGGCACACCATTGGCGTATGCATTCTTAACCCAGTCATCTCCTGCTAAATCATCTTCGGTAAAATCCCAACCAGCAAACATGCGTACTTTCATTCTAACGCCTGAGGTGCCAAAACATTCCTTTCGTTTTAAGGCTTCAAAAATGGCATCTCGGGTATTACTCTCTGCCCACACACCGGTAAGGCCAGAGGCTGCCAACTTCACTGGGGGTTCCCCAATAGTGCCGGTAGTTTCTGTGAAAAGCTTTTCAGGGTCTCTTTGATCATCAGTTAGACCATGAGAGCCCGGGTAATTATTTTCTTCTGTAGAAGACAATGCAGAGTGATAGTCCGTACCACCTTCCAGACCGTATTTAAATGGATTCACCCCAAGTTTTTCCTGTAGTTCCTGACCTACACCGTATGCCTGTCGTACATAGCTACCGGTTTGATAGTTAGCCGTGGTTTGCGATCCCAGCAATGTTTCATAAATCTCATAGTCAGCAAATTCATCGTTGGGGGATAATGTGGGATGTGTTTCACTTTGTCCTTTGCCCTGTGCTATCTCAGTCAGTGGTTCATTCGCCATTCTTCTTTCGGCGTATTCTCTTGTGAGCGGCTCTCCACTTAATGTCTTGGTGTCGAACATCAGCCCATTACTAATATTTCCATTGTGTGGAATAGCGATCACGTCATCACCAGAGCTACGTGCATTTTCGAGATAGGTCCACAAGTCTTCGGGGTCCGGTGAATCGAACGAGGAAAATGTTTGGTCGGGAACATCGGATCCTCTGAAGATGACACAGCGATGCAGGTTCTGTTGTGCTTTGTTGGCTGTCCCGGGAGCAGATGTCCATTCAAACCCCACCAGTGCAGTGAACTTACCCGGGTTATTATAGTCTTCCGCCGCCTGGATTACGCGATTCCAACTATCACTTAAGACCTTGGGGTTTTCAAAGTCGGGAACACGGGTGTTAGTAGC
>JAUILF010000340.1 GCA_030433135.1 Bacteroidia bacterium
CGTAGATAGATGAAATAACCCCTGAAGGTGGCAACCGGCCAATTCCACCCCCAGAATGAAATCCAAATCAAAGATTTGGTTCATTCTACCCCCTCAAGGGGGACATATTGATGATATTCAATACAATATATATCAGAAATTTAGCAATATGAGTTTACTGCTACCTATGATAAACTACATTAAACCATTATAAACCATGTTAAACCACGATCCCGTCCCGGTACCCGAATTACACCAGGCCGTAGCGTTGGGCCATATTGGCCAGCTCCATCAGGTTTTTTACTCCCATTTTTTTCATGAGATTGAAGCGATGGGCCTCAATGGTACGGACACTCTTGGAAAGTTCTTCCGCAATTTCACGATTGCTCATGCCTGACACGGCCAGTTCAAGTACCTCTCTTTCTCTTTTGGTCAGTGAAAAGTCAGGCTGTTCGACCGGAGTATCAGAAGAACCGGTACCAGAAGTATTTTCGAGGTACTTTTTGACCAGGATCTCGGAAATGTCCCCGCTAAAATATTTCTCACCGTTATGCACGGTAGTAATGGCCTTGACAAACTCTTCCTTGCTGGTGTCCTTCAACAGATATCCGTAAGCCCCTGCTTCAATGGAATTCAGTACATACTCATCCGAATCGTGCATGCTCAGCACCAGAGCCCTGGTAGAATGCTCCTGGCTGTTCAGCTTCTTGACGGCTTCTATGCCTCCAAGCCTGGGCATCCTTATATCAATGATCAACAAATCCGGTTGATGCTCAGCCACTTTTTCCAGTGCTTCTTCACCATCGGATGCCTCGTCGATCACCACCATTTCGTCCTGGTCATCGAGCAATGATTTAATACCATCACGGACCAATTCATGGTCATCTGCCAATACAATAGTAATCTTTCCTGAACTCATTATAATTTCACCCTTGATCTCACAATGAATTTAGAAAATATCGGCAAGGCTATCATGGATCAACGACATCTAATTTGAAGCCGGTACCAACGTTGACTGATCCATGGGCATATTGATGGTGATCCTGGTACCCATTCCTGGCTGACTGTGGATGAAAAGCCGACCATTCACAAATGATATTCTGTCCTGCATAAAGGCCAGACCCATTCCAGACTCCTTCTGCTTTGACTTGATCTTATCGAGTTCAAATCCCTTGCCATCATCCTCCACCGTAATGCTCAACAGATCTGTCGTGTGGGACAATCTGATCAGAATGTGATCACTTTCGGCATATTTAACGGCATTGTTTACTGCTTCCTGGGCAATTCGATACAAATTAGTTTCAACCAGTGAATTGAATCTGCCATCAAAGTCACTGTGATTGACAAAGACAATATCCTTTCCAGTGAGTTTACTGAGCTGGTTGGCCAGCTTGGCCAATGAGGAAGAAATGCCATAATCCGTAAGTTCCGGTGGCGTCAAATTGAAGGTAGCCATCCTCACCCCTTTGATCAGATCTGTCGTTAGAGATTTGAGACGCTTTACTTTTTCTTTTGCTTTCGGAGTTTCTTTTGATTCAATCGATTCGAGATTAAACTTCAAAGAAGTGAGCATCTGTCCAATCCCATCATGAATATCCCGAGCTATTCGCTTGCGTTCTTCTTCCTGCGCTTCTACTATTTGTGCCGATCTTTCCTTTTGCTCCAGTACTTTCTGCTCAAAACGGTTCTGGCTCAAGCGTTCAATTTCAATTTGAGCCTCCTTTCGGGATGTGATATCAGAACACAAGATCAGGAGATCCTCCTGAACACCACTCCTGTTAACCGGCACAACGGACATTTCCAGCCAAAGCTTTTCTCCCTTTGAAGTGGTAATGTGGACCTCATCCTTCCAAATACTGGATCTGCTGACCTTCATCAATTCGCGGATATATTGTTGCTCCCCTTCATTTATACTGATCATCTCGGATAAATCTCCACTTACCTGATCATCGCTCACACCCAGTAGAGTCCTGAATTTCTTACTCAGGTATATGACCTGCCCTTCCAGGGTAGCGCTGGCAAAAAGAGCTGCCTGATCCACAGCAAAGTTGATGGCCCTCAGTTCCTGCAGAGACTGTTCTTTTTCTTTATACAACCTCTCAATCTCGCTGGCCATATTTTTGGCATTCACTTCCCTCACCATCAACTGTTGAATGGTGCTGCGGATAGATATCGCAATCGGTCGAAATATGAAGATCAACTCCAGCACAATGACCAACAAACTGATAAACAATAAAAGCAACTCCGTGCGTCGTAGTGCATTTACCCTGGCTGCTGCCTCCTTATCATACTGAAATACAATTCGATTCATTTGCTCCAGAAACCGGTCTTCAGCCCGTAAAAGCTGATCGGTATCAAAAAGATCCTGTGCACCATTCAAACTCTCCGGATGCTGCAACACCAAATCAGCTATCCCTACTATCTGCCGATAGGGTTGGTCCAGCACATCAAACATATCCGTAATGACTGTACTATTCGTTCCCGGCAAGCCGAGGCTATCATTACCTTCCAGCAAACCGGCATGCGATCGTTGCCAAAGTCCCAGATCTTCTTTCACCTTTTTACGAATATCTGTTTGTTGACTTTCTCCGCTGGTCTGGTACAGAAGCAGATTCTTGACCAGCTTTTGACTCAACATCCTTTGTCTACCAGCGACATTGATCACCCGGCTATCACTGGCCTGACTCTCCAAATGACTCTGGATCAATACCTGGCTCAGGACTATGGAAAGAGCTATAACACTAAGTGCCAGTATATACCGGCTACGTAGTTTACGAAATGTAGAAGTATCTAATGCTACCCCTTCGGTCTGCTTCATAAATTTCAGTTACTATTGGGGTAACGCAAAAATAAGGTATTATGAAAATTACGATAATGGATATTTCCCTGCTAAGCTCTCTTCAGCAACGGACAGATTTCAAGGGCAGGAAGTCGCGTTAATAATATCTGCGGATTACCCTTCTTAATCCATCATCCCAATATACACCGTACCATCCCTGACCTCGACCGGGTATGTCGCTATAGAGGGGAGATCTCCATTTAGGTGTTTACCTGTTTCGAGTGAGAAGTTGGCTTTGTGTAACGGGCAGGCAACCTTGGGCTCGCCCATTGCATCACCTGTCATTCCCCTCGAAAGTACCATTTCAAATTTATGGGGGCATAGGTTTTGACAGGCATACCATTTATTACGTCGCGAAAAACTGAATATAGCTATTTGTTTTCCCTTGTACTTGAAACATTTACCTCCATCATCCGGGTAAAGGTCAACGGGCCCGGCACAGACCCAATTTTTCACTTTGTCCGTACTCACTGAAACATATTTTTCTAAGATTGCCTGCATAGCTTCAACTGTTTTTGTCATTCATTGAGTTAATAAACTCGTCCCTGTTTACGCCCAGGGAGCAGGCATTTTTTGATCACGCAAAGACACAAACTCCATGGTTTCGTCACCTTCGTCTGAATTTACATAGTGTGAAAAACGACTTCTGATTGCCGGATCTTCCACGGCTTGTTTCCATTCGCATTCATAGGTGCCTACCATGTATTCCATTTGCTCATCAAGCTCATCACATATTCCCAACTTGTCATCAACAATTACTTCTCGCAAATATTCTACTCCTCCTTCCAGCTTCTCGAGCCATGGAGCAGTTCTCATGAGAGGCTTGGCAGTACGTATATAAAACATGAGGTATCGGTCTATGTACCGTACACAGGTCTCATCATCCAGACCCTCAGCAAACAGTATGGCATGCTTAGGGTTAGCTCCTCCGTTTCCACCTATATAAAGGTTCCAGCCATCCTCAGTGGCAATCACCCCAAAATCCTTGCAACGCGCTTCTGCACATTCTCTGATACAGCCAGATACTCCTCCTTTTAATTTATGCGGAGACCTGATGCCCCTGTATCGCTCTTCCAGCATGATTGCAAACGATACACTTTCATTCATACCATATCGACACCAGGTAGATCCAACGCAGCTTTTTACCGTTCTTAAGGCCTTACCATAGGCATGCCCACTTTCAAATCCAGCCTCTATAAGATCCTCCCAGATCAACGGCAAGTCTTCCATTCTTGCTCCAAATAGATCGATACGCTGACCACCGGTAATCTTGGTATACAGGTCGTATTTTTTTGCAACTTTTCCCAGTACGATCAATTTGTCCGGAGTAATTTCTCCACCAGGAACCCGGGGCACAACAGAGTATGACCCGTTACGCTGGATATTAGCCAGAAAGCGATCATTGGTATCCTGAATGGTGTCCTGCCGGTTGGCGGTCTCATTATAAATTGAGGCAAATATAGATGCCAGGGCAGGCTTGCAGGTTTCACAGCCATCTCCTTTGCCAATGGCATCGAGTGCTTCATTGAAACTTTTAATACCCCGGACTTTTACTATGTCATATAATTCATGTCGCTCGTAGGCAAAATGATCACATAAGTGGTTACTAACTTCCTTACCACATTTTGCCAGGGTATCTGCCACAAGGTCTGTCACCAGAGGTTTACAACCCCCGCATCCGGTACCCGCTTTAGTACAGGCACATACTTCCTTAACTGACGAACAGTCGTCTTCCGCAACACTGTTGATAATCTCACCCTTGGTAACACTTTCACAAGAACAAATAATGGCAGAATCAGGCAGAATATCCAAGGATCCGGCAGCATCTCCCCCATCCTTACCTGCAGGAAGAATCAGACTTTCAGGGTCTTCTGGCAAGGGCATTTCGTTTAGCACATACTGCAAGAGCAGATTGTACTCCGAACTATCACCCACCAACATACCACCCAGCAGCTTTTTGCCATCTTCGGTCACGTTGATACGCTTGTAAATGCCCCTGTAGCGATTTAGGTAAGTAATAGACTGGTGCGGAACTCCTTCACAAAAATGGTCACCAAAACTTGCCACTTCAACTCCCATCAATTTCAGCTTGGTAGACATATCTACCTCAGCGACCATCCTTTTATCTCCACCCAATATTTGACTGATAGCCACCTCCGCCATTGAATAGCCAGGAGCAGCCAGTCCGTAAATCATCTCGTTATATAAGGCCACCTCACCGATCGCAAAAACAGCATCATCGGATGTTTTCATCGTATCGTCAACCAGGATTCCTCCCCTCGGACCTACCGTAATACCACTGTCCTTTGCGAGTTCATCACGTGGCTTAATACCCGCAGAAATCAAAAGCATATCTACATCAAGAGAAGTCCCATCATTAAATTTAATTTCAGTGATAGCTCCATTACCGGCGATCTCTGATGTCATTTTTGACAAATGTACCTGGAGCCCCATCGACTCCATGGAGGACAAGAGTAATTGTCCACCTTCATCATCCAGCTGCCTGGCCATCAGGCGCGGTGCCAGTTCTATAACATGGGTTTTCAGACCCATATCCTGTAAGGCTTTGGCAGCTTCGAGGCCTAAAAGACCTCCACCAAGTACCGCTGCCTCGCGTTTGCCCTTCGCCAGGATCCGCTTACCATAGGACATGATGTTTTCAAGGTCTTCGATAGTCCTGTACACAAACACGCCTTGCTTGTTTACACCCGGTATAGGCGGAACAAATGGATGTGAACCCGTAGCAATAACGAGGTAATCATAGGACTCCTCACCACCTTTATAAATACTGATTTTCTTATTCTTACGATCAATACCAGAGACAAGTGCATTTGAATGCAAGGTGATTCCATTGTTTTCATACCACTCCCTTCCGGCTAGTGACAGATCTTCTTCCGTAGAACCACTAAAGAATTCACTCAAATGTATGCGATCATACGCCGGTCTTGGCTCTTCCCCATACACGACCAGTTCAAAGTTAGAACTGTGCTCTGCAGCTATAAATTTTTCACAAAATTTGTAGCCAACCATCCCATTTCCAATAATGACAACTTTGCGCTTCATAGTCCAATTTTTTACGTAAATAATTACGTATTAACACGGTAATAATAACACAAAGATAGACCATTATACGTATTTATACTTATTTTTTAGTTAAAAACTACGTATCGAGTTCCTGATATGAATGCTCTAGCCGTTTGGATATAACAATATTCTTAGTCAAACTGCCATTGCCTGCGGCATATAAGTCCCATCATTTTGGAGGGTAATCAAATTCAGCCTGAACTGCCATATTCAAACGTAATTGCTGGTCAAGTTTAAAACTCTTCTCGCCTTACGCTATCAAACTATCTGATTATCAAAAATTTAAGCTGTTAGACAATCATACTTCTTCATACACTACAGATACCTGTTTATGCTCTGTCCCGTATCTGTCGGTAGCCCTCCCGGGTAGTTGATGCTTGTAAAAGACTCCTTTCACTGCTGCTGAGAAATAAATTTGAAAATGAAGATTAATGGACAACTTGAGGATAGTGAGGTAGCCCATATATACTTAGCTGCGCTCAAAACATACACTTTCTATGGTTACTCCCTGGCACTGGTACTCAGACAACTTTACAGAAAGACGAGCTAAATCCATCTGAACCAAACATCGCAGGAACGAATCCCGTGATCCCGGCTAAATCATAACTCATGTTGCAATAGCGCGAGAGATCAGATCCTTTAAAGGTGGAGACAACGAGAGTCCCAGGGCTTCTTTCCTGGCTTTGTCAGACATTTTTCGCCAGGTTTTCTTCAGAATATCAACCATCTTATCCTCAGACTTGTCTTCGGAAAAATCGTCGACATAGTATTCGAGAAAGACAAGACAGTTTCACCAGAGACATTGAAGGCTCATGGTGCGGTGAGCAAAGAGGTGGCCTATGAAATGGCCCTTGGAGCATTAAGGGAAAGCGGAGCCGATTTGGCCGTCAGCGTGACCGGAATTGCCGGTCCGGGCGGGGGTTCGGAGGAGAA
>JAUILF010000341.1 GCA_030433135.1 Bacteroidia bacterium
GACATAGGCCGTTTCTCTTCTGTCTCCGTTGGCATCCAGACTGGTTCCCTGTTCTATGATTTCATATCCACCGGCTTCTGCCTGGGCGAGATCCATTCGGACAACCACTCCATCATTTAATAGCATGGTCAGTCCCACGATAAATCCCAACCCCACCTGGCCGGCAATTTTAAACCTGCCTTTCAGACCCTCTTTATTTTTTCTAAATACCTTGATGTAATCATCAATAAAGCCGATGATCGTCATCCATATGGTCACCACCAGCATCAGAATAATGTAGACATTATCCAGCCGTGCCAACAACAGGCATGGCAGGATGGTAGCCAGGATAATAATAACTCCTCCCATGGTGGGTGTACCTGCTTTCTGTGTCTGACCAGCCAACCCGAGGTCTCTCACCGTCTCACCTACTTGCTTCCGCTGTAAGTACTTAATTATCTTACCCCCAAAAAGAATGGAAATGATCAAAGAGAGGATAATAGCCGTACCGGCACGAAAAGAGATATACTGAAATAAACTCGCACCTATCAGATCATATTTTTCCTCCAGAAAACTAAATAAATGATATAGCATTGATCTCCATTTTTAAAACCTGACTATCCAGTCGAGCCAACCCCCAAACTCAAGACTTAAAGCATTCTCTAATCTCTTCTTTATCGTCAAAAGGATACCTTACTCCTTTAATCTCCTGATAGTTTTCATGACCTTTTCCGGCCACCAGCATGATCCCGTGATTGGGGGTCATCATATAGGCAGCACGGATCGCTTCTCTCCTGTTTTCTATGGCAACAGTTTTGGGACGGCACGCATCATCCACTCCCTCTAACATGTCCCGGATAATATCACCGGGCTCTTCATTTCTCGGGTTATCACTGGTAATGATCACTCTGTCACTGTACTTACAGGCGATACTTGCCATCATCGGTCTCTTACCCTTGTCCCGGTCACCACCACACCCCACCACCGTGGTCACCTTACTGTTTCTTTCCCTGGTCTTCGTGAGCGTCTGAAGTACATTTTCCAATGCATCGGGGGTATGAGCATAATCTACTATAGCCAATATATTTCGGTTACTGTCTCTAAGAGACTCAAGCCGTCCCGGAGGCGGTGCAACCCGGGTCAGGGTCTCCAATAAATCCATTTTATTTATTCCCGACAACACACCCACACCATAGGCAGCCAGGAGATTACTGGCGTTAAATGCTCCTACCAAAGTGGTATGAATTTCAGTACCATCGAGCATCATGTGGAGACCTGCAGCTTCGTTGGAAATTATTTTCCCTTTAAAATCTGCTGCCTTTTGTAAGGCAAAGCGGTGAACATTGGCAGCCGTATTCTGGACCATCACTTCACCATTTCGATCATCCATATTTACCAGTGCAAAACTATCCTCCGGGAGTCCGTCAAATAATTTTTTCTTGGTGTAGATATACTCCTTAAAAGTGCCGTGATAATCAAGGTGGTCCTGGGTAATATTTGTAAATACCGCACCGGAAAACACGGTGCCATGAACCCGTTTCTGATCAATAGCGTGAGAACTTACTTCCATGAAGGCATACTGACATCCGGCTTGCACCATTTTATGAAAAAGCATTTGCAGGGTGACCGGATCCGGTGTGGTGAGCTCAGCATTGATGGAATTTCCGGCAATCTGATTTCCAACCGTAGACAACATACCAACCTTATAGCCCAATCCGGAAAAAACCTGGCTCAGGATATATACTACACTGGTTTTTCCATTGGTACCCGTCACTCCTACAATCCGGATTTTTTCACTTGGATGGTCATAGAATGCAGATGCAACAGGACCGGCAACCGTTCGGCTGTCAGCCACCTTGATTACAGTGATATTCCCGGCTACTCCTTCCGGAATCTCGGTACAAATGATAGCCACTGCCCCGGCCCTGATAGCCTGGGGAATAAATTGGTGACCGTCAGTATCATGCCCACGGATTGCCACGAACAGACTTTGACCGGACACTTTTCGCGAGTCTATCTGAATGTCCGATACTGGCGTGTCATAGGAACCACTCATTAATTTGTGGTCCAGTGTTTCAACGATATCTCGTATTAATTTCAATGGTAGATTTTACCCCAGGTAGAGTAATATTTTTTGTCCTTCCAACCTGGTTCCCGGTTGTATCGATTGATCTCTCACCCGGCCAGATCCGTTTATTTTCACTTTGAGTCCCATGTTTTCAAGGATAAAGACCGCATCACGCAAACCCATCCCCACCACATTGGGGATTACATTTTCATCCAATCGCCTGTTTTCAACACTGACTCCATTTTCACCCGGCATCAAGACACACCAATCAGAATCCGCCTTGTTTTCATAGTTCAACTTCACCCCTTGCAATACCTTTAACAGGTCCGGAGTATATCCTGCTTCAAAAACGGGATAGGTCAGAGGTTCTTGCGGGATATCTGTTTTAACTTTCATCAGAGCCACATCGGTACCCATACACTTATCAGCGATATCTTTAAATATGGCCCCTGATACCAGCGAACCGTAAAAACCCTGCTGCCTCGGATTATTAACCATCACGATGCAACTATACCGGGGATTTTCAGCCGGAAAATATCCCACAAAAGAAGCCTGGTATTTATTACTTCCAGTCCAGTACTCCAACTTGGTAGTGCCAGACTTACCGGCAAAGCTGTATTCGCTGCTTTTCAACTGACTTGCTGTTCCCTGGTGTACCACTCCTTCCAAGAGTTCTCTTGCCGTTCGAATGGTTTGCTTTGAGGCGATTTTCCCTTTCAGGACGGTGGGTTCAAATTCTTCGATAACCTTGGTACCCTGCACTACCTTGTCCACGAGATAAGGTTTCATTTTCTTGCCATTATTGGCAATGGCATTATAGAAAGTAAGTGTTTGTACCGGCGTTACTTCAAGTTCATATCCGTGTGCCATCCAGGGCAAGGTCATGGTTCGGTTCCACAGTTCATGATCCATATCCTTGATATTTGGAGTACCTTCTCCCTGAATCTCAATGCCCGTGATTTCATTCAAACCAAACTGTCGCAGCCTGTCAATAAACATGGATCCATTATCACTCACTCCATAATAATCATCCACAACCCTGGCAATTCCCACATTTGAAGAAATCTCAAAGGCGTGCTTTATGGTCACCCTCTTTTCTTTCCTCCAATGAGAATCTTCCATTTTAAACTTGCCAAAGAAAGCCTTTCCATGGTTGATTGCCACACTGTCCTCCACATCAATAAACCCGTCCTCAAGTAAGGCCATCACCGAAGCCAACTTAAACGTGGACCCGGGTTCAGTAGCATCAGCTACTGCGTGATTATATTTTTCCTCAAATGTTCCATCCTTGTTTCTATCCAGATTAACCATTGCCCGAATCGCCCCTGTCTCAACCTCCATCATAACTACCAAACCAAAGTCGGCATCATGTTTTACCAGCGATTCGCGCAGTTCTGTTTCGCAAATATCCTGCATCCGCATATCGAGCGTTGTGACAATATCTTTACCGCGTTCGGGGTGGATTTCCGACAAATCATTCACTGGTATCCATACTCCACTGCTAACCCGCTGCTTTAGCATCTTACCGGCTGACCCTTTAAGATATTCATCAAAACTTCCTTCCAGGCCAACATTAGGTGCAAATTCACGATCAAGACCGATGGTCCTTGATGCCAGGTTTTGGAAGGGTTTCATCCGACTGGACTTTCGCTCAATAATGAGACCACCCTGGTATTTACCCAATCGAAATAAAGGATATTCCCTTATCTCTGAAAGTTCTGCATAAGTCGCATTACGCTTAATCAAAAAATATCGGTGTCCGGCTTCCCGAGCACGCAACAACCTTCTCTTTACGTTATCGGTTGATTCATGCTTAAAGACATCTCTTGCCAGACATTCAGCCAGAGAATCCACATGGGCACTAAATATGGAATTGGTCATGGCCTCAGAACCCAGGTCTACGTGTAAATCAAAAAATGGTACGGATGTAGCAAGTAAACGTCCGTCAGCGGAATAAATATTTCCTCTTTCAGGTTCAATATCCACGAACTTCAGACGGGTACTATCGCCCTGTTCTTTCCAGGATCTTCCTTCAATAATGCTGATTCTGGCTGTACTAAACATGAGCAAAAGAGCAGCCATCACCAGTACCACCAGTACCAGATAAGCTCTTTGTAATAATTCTTTCTTTTTGCTCATAATTTAATCAACCAAAGAGGGGTTACGGTTTGGATTTAATTTTTACTGGAAAACTTCCTTCGTTTGACAATTTAAGATCAGCCACCTGCTCCTGCAGCTCAGAATAAGTTGCCTGATAGATAACATCTGATTTGACAGACATATAGCTGGCATTAAGCTCTCTGATTTCTTTTTTTAATGAATTAATTTTTCTCACTTTCTTTTCTGTCCAGTGCGCATTAGCTATATAAACCATAGCAAGAAAAATCAAGAAAAATACATACGGCAGATTTTGAGCCACCCAGTGTACCTTGTTACGGCGACCAACGGCATGCTCTTTACTGCCATTTATTCCCATATGATCCTTTTTCATCCGTTTCTTTTTTCAGCAATTCTCAGTTTTGCACTTCTCGCCCTCCTGTTGGTCCTGACCTCATCTGAGGTTGGTAAGACAGGTTTCCTGGTCAGCATTTTTAAACCCCATTTGGGGGCGATAGAAAACATGTCATCATTCGTCTGAGAAGGTCCCCTTTTCATAAAATGTTTGACTTCTCTGTCCTCGAGAGAATGGTACGAGATGACCACAAGACGGCCACCTTTTTTTAAGAGTTTAGCACTGGAGGTAAGCAAGGCCCTGAGAGATCCAATTTCGTCATTAACCTTAATCCGAATAGCCTGAAAAACCTGTGAAAGATACCTAGTTCTGTTACCGATCACCAGGGCATCAATAATGTGTAGAAATTCTTGAACGTTTTCAATTGGCCTTTGGGCTCTTGCTTCCACCACCGCCTTTGCCAGAGACTTAGCATTGCGTACTTCACCATACTGGCTAAAAATCTTTATCAATTCCTCGACGGAAGAATGATTTATTATTTCAATTGCAGATTGCTTTGCCTCGATATTCATCCTCATATCCAGCTCAGCACCTGACGTGTACGAAAACCCCTTTGATTTTTCATCCAGTTGAAAAGATGACACACCCAGATCAGCAAGTATTCCGTCAACCTGATCCACTCCGTAATAATGCATCCAGTTTTCGAGGAATCTGAAATTGCCATGAATCAGCACCAATCTGTCATCCTCCAGCGAATTCCGAAAAGCATCGGTATCCTGATCAAATGCGTACAAACTTCCTGATTCATCCAGCCTCTTAAGTATTTCTGCACTGTGTCCACCTCCACCAAAAGTGACATCTACATAGACTCCACTCCGGTTACCTATCAGCCCTGAAACGGACTCATCCAGCATGACTGGTAAGTGGTATGACTCAGCGGAACTCATCCTGGCTGATTTAATCCACCTCCCAATACCTTTTCTGCCAACGCAGCAAATTCCTGGGGTTCGCGATTCAGCCACTCTTCATAAGTTGCTTTGTCCCACAACTCAATCCTGTCCAGATAAGCAAACAAGACCAGATCCTTTTCGAGGCCAGCATAGTCCTGAAGTCCCTTACTCAATAAAATCCGATCAGCAGAATCAGTAGTCACATCCGTAACTCCCCGAAAGAAATAGCGGATGAAATTACGGTCCTCAGTTCGATAGACATTTAACTGGTTTATCATGTCAAGGTTTCGCTCCCAAACTTTTTCGGGATATATCATCAAACACTTTTCAAAGCCCCGGTTTACAAAAAATGTAAAGGGACCATTTCCACCCAATTGCCTCAGCAACACAGAGGGCATGCGCAACCGCCCCTTGGAATCGAGCTTACACTCATACTCTCCATGTAATTTTGGCAATTCAACCATCTAATCCACCGGTTCGATCTATTCAAAAATAGCATAATCTCCACTTCCAACCACATTTTCCCACTTTTTTAAAGAAAATCTTAAAATTCGACTAAAACCAGTCCAATACTGCCGTCACAATGAAACCATAATAAAGACATTATATAACCAAATTACGAACATATATACATATTACATATATACATATTCAATTATTATTGATATTCAGTTATATACACATCTACATTTTAATATACTTGATAGACGGATCCATGGATAGATTTTCCTGCAAATCAGTGTCAAAAAGTGGGAACTCTTGACATTTTCTTTAGAATTCAGAAGGCGGCACCTGACTGACTAATGCCGACTGGTTACTGAAGACTGGTTACTGAAGACTGGATACTGCTGACTGGATACTGCTGACTGGATACTGCCGACTGGTTACTGCCGACTGGTTACTGCCGACTGAGTACTGCCGACTGAGTACTGCCGACTGGATACTGCCGACTGAGTACTGCCGACTGGATACTGCCGACTGGATACTGAAGACTGCAGACTGAAGTAAGGCATTGGGCTTTAGGCGTTAGGTACTTGGGAAAATGTTAAGAAAGACTCGAATGGACAAAAGTTCACGCAAAGGTCGCGAAGAGTGAGACCCCGACAACACATGCATGCATTTGCGCAAAAGATCGCTGAGAACCGGGTACTGGGGACTGAGTACTGAAGACTGGTTACTGAAGACTGAAGACTGAAGACTGGATATTGAAGACTGGGGACTGAAGACTGGGGACTGAAGACTGGTTACTGAAGACTGGACTGTACTGTCCTGATATAGGTTGACAAAAAACGTCAACTGAAAATGAAAAATAAGCCAAAAGAGAAAGGACAGAAGTATCAAGTACGACAACAACGTTTTTTTTCTGAAGCCTTTCGTAAGG
>JAUILF010000342.1 GCA_030433135.1 Bacteroidia bacterium
AATGAACAGGTAGGTAAAGAGAAATTATACCTGAATTACAAATTATTGGAAATTTTGAAAAACTAATAACTCTTAGGGCCTTAGTCACCTAATCTCCACATGTGCGCTCACCCCGGACTTAGTGACCGTAAGTATTTGACTATCCGTATCGTATTCCCAGTTGTTTGACCCCTCCACTGTTTGTGGTTTTGATGAGGTTTTAAGAAGAAAAGTCCAGACATGTTCTCTCTCCGCGGTTGCATTTATTTGCTGTCCATTATTTTCAATAGAAACAGACACAGGGGAAATATAAAAGCCATCACCAAGTGGCTCGTAAAACGAGATCCTTCCGTTGTGTTCCGGCAAAATATGCACCTGTATATTTTCTGAAAAATGAGTCGTGTCACCTGCTGTAATCATCCTATTTGCATCGGGGACCATTGCAACCAAAGGGTTTTGAGCATTTGCGGAAAATACATGTGCATCAGAAGATGACATACTCACCACGTTACGTACTAATTGCTCAGGCAGGTCAATATTATTTGAGTTTTTTAATTCGACAGGCTCGTCCTCTTTAAGATCAATCGATACGTTCTCCATTTTCCAATCGCGACCATAGTTGATCATTCCTCCCTTATTTGCCTCAATGCTGATGTCTTTCCATTCCAATGTGTGTATCTGCTTTTCGGGATAGGCATTGGCATAAATGGCTTCACCGGCTTCTTTTACCTCAATATTTTCAAGTGTTATATTACGAAACTCTGGAATACCTCGTTCGGGTGGAGTAACGACCGTAGTCATTACTTTCCAATGAGCCGGCATGGTTTCCCGATCAATTTCTTCCGGAATGGTAGGATAGCTATATTCAGGATACCAGTTGAGTTCAAAGTGAAAGGGGTGGTTGACTTTCTCCATTTTGATGTCGTGGAAGTATACGTTTTCTATTAATCCCCCGCGCACTTTGGCTGACTTAAACCGAATTCCAATATTGGTACCAATAGCTTCCAGCCCATACACTTCAATATTCCGCATGCCACCGGATGTTTCACTCCCTATGGTGAAGAGTCCATGACCAGCCCGCGTGATACAATTTCGGTAGACGATATTTTCAGCTGGTCGATTGACACGCAGGCCATCCGAGTCCCTGCCTGATTTGATACAGAGATTGTCATCATTGCAGTCGATGTCACAGT
The DNA here is from genome assembly GCA_030433135.1 of Bacteroidia bacterium. Taxonomy (GTDB): domain Bacteria; phylum Bacteroidota; class Bacteroidia; order Chitinophagales; family Saprospiraceae; genus JABDMH01. The sequence continues at coordinate 1,173 of JAUILF010000342.1, forward strand.
TTTCCACCAAGACGTCTTTGGAAGAATCGGTATTTATGCCATCCGAGCTGGGACCAAAGCCACCGATATTATTGCGAATAACCAGTCCATTAACATACACCTTATCAGAGTAAGTAAGGGAAATGGTCCAGAATCCGGCTCTTTTAACGGTGAAATCTTCAAGTAGCACATTTTCTGATTTATACACAACCACTGGGCGCACCCTTTTGCAGTCATAATCCACAGCCCAGCGAATGCCTCTCTCCGTATAATCAACCCACATACCACCTTGTCGGGGTGGATCACCCCAAAATTTATCCCACCAGTATTTACCATTTCCATCGATGATCCCCTTCCCAGTAATGCGCACATTTTTCTGTTCATATACATTTATCAATGCCGATGGCCACTCCATCTCGATCCCGGCTACTCGTGTCCATCGATCCGGAAAATGCTGATCGTCCTGGATCGCCTGAATCGTCACCCCTTCAGATATATGGAGATTTACATTAGACTTCACAAATAAAGCACCTGACAAGTAGGTGCCATTGGGAAACACAACTTTGCCTCCTCCTGCTTTATGCGCTGCATCTATGGCCTGTTGGATCGGCTCTGTATCCAGGGAGATTCCATCCCCCTTCGCTCCATATGCACTTACGTCATATACACGATCCGGAATCAATGCAAAAGTGTCCTGGTAGAAAATGGATTCCAATCGCTGCACAAGTGGGCTCTCACTTGCACTATCCGTGCTACTAGCCGTAGAACCACAATTAGAAAGTAGTGGCAGAAACCCGAATGAGATAAATAAACAATATAGATTTTTCACATTTGCTGATATTGATTGAAGATCCCAGGCATAATCAAACTAATAATTTTCTTTAATGAAAAGGCTTAACAAACCATGGAATCGTTCGAATAAGTCTTTCTTTCGATCAAATTTGTGAAAAAACCCTGATTTCGTGATCATTTTCACGAAAACCAGGAGGTTTATCCCTTCTCAAGAGTCCTGCCGCTGCTAATTTCGAGGCTATCTGATAACCAAAGAAATGTATCTGGGGTATCGATTACTCATAATGTCGATCAAACAGGATACATTGTATCAACAGCTGCCATATTGATACTTTTAAAAGGAATTATCGGATCGATTCCTGTATTTTCATCCTATATCATACTCCTCAGTATGAAAATTGCATTGGGTATTAAGGGATCTAACGCAGAAATATTCGAACAAACGAAGAGCCAACTGTTACATAAACCAGTCTTACCAAAAATAACTGGTTAAAAATTTCAAAGCGTAACACTAAAAATGTAAATCATGGACTATTACTTTAAAAAAACGTTAACCGACAGCACATTTGAAGAAGCAATCAAGCAAGTCTCTGAGGAGCTAAAAAAGGAAGGCTTCGGTATATTGACTGAAATTGACATTAAATCGACACTAAAGAAAAAGTTAGATGTTGACTTCTATAATTATAAGATCTTGGGGGCATGCAACCCTACTTTTGCTTACAAAGCACTCCAGGCAGAGGACAAAATAGGTACCATGTTGCCTTGCAATGTGATTGTGCAGGAAAAAGAACCTGGCAAAGTCGAAGTATCCGCAGTAGACCCTGATGCTTCTATGAGTGCCATTGAAAATGATGATCTGTCAGGAATTGCAATGGAAGTCAGGAATAAGCTACAAAAAGTCATTGAGGCCCTCTAAGTATAAGTAGATAAATCACAGTATCACTTCGCATATTAAAAAAATGTGACTAACACAACATGGAACCACTGGAGGGCAGAAAGAAGAAAGCAACGGGATCACTAGAAAAAATCGACAAAATGATAGTACATATTGAAGCGACGCATAGATGAATATCTATAGATAGTGGATTATTCAGGCTACCTAACAATCACATTTTTTTATGGCAAAAAAAGAACATTGGGAAAAAATATTCGCTACAAAACCACAGGAAAAGCTAACCTGGTTTCAAAACCACCCAAAGGCACTAGTTGAATGTCTTCATACCATAGAATTATCCAAAGACGGATCCATCATTGATATAGGTGGAGGAGATAGTCTCGTGCCTGATACACTGCTCAAATTGGGATACAAGGATATCACTGTTTTGGATGTTTCTTCCCGAGCTATTCAAAGGTCACAAAAAAGACTGGGAGAAAATGCTGAAAATATCGCATGGATTGAGAAAGATATCTTGTCCTTTCACCCAGCCCGACAATATGACTTTTGGTATGATCGGGCCGTCTTCCACTTTCTGACGGATCCATCAGATATAAGAACTTATGTTGAGATCTGTGCTGAGTCTATCAGGAAAGACGGATACTTTTTATTGGGCACATTTTCGGAGGATGGACCTGAGAAGTGCAGTGGTTTAGATATCACGCAATACTCTGAAGAAAAAATGCTACTGACCTTCAAGGGCTTCTTTAAAAAAATTACTTGTTTTAAAGAAACACACCATACCTCTTCGGGAGGCACCCAAAGTTTTCAATTTTGCCTTCTTAAGAAAGGGTAGTAAATGAGACCACATTATTTAGATCTGGCCTCTGGCATATTTATAAGGTTATTTAGGTTCACTGAGGATCAGCTGACTAATAATCACTATCTTATAAGAATCATTCTGTAAGAAGAGGCTTTAGGTACTTCAGATCATGCACCTGGACAGCTTTATTTCACAGTAAATTACTATCTGATTAGTTGGGTCCGGCAATTGAATGCAGATAGGTGGCCCGGTGATTTCTCAATTTATTCATAAATTGCCTCAATGCGTCACTATTCATAGCTTTGGTGACTTTAATGAATTCTGCCTCTCCATAAATCCGATAACTGTCTTCTGAGCGAAAAAGCGAAAGCTTTGCAAATGGAATAGTCCAGGCATACATTTCTGCTCGGTACTTGAAATAAACGATGGCCCCTTTCGGTCGTAACTCCATGTTGCAAAAATTAGGTTGATCCTCAAATTGAAGCAGACCTTCAATTATGGGACTGGCATCAGTCACCATCATCTTCTCGGAACCTATCCCGCCTTTTCTTAGTCGGGTCATAAAGGAATAAGGTAAACCCACCAGACTATTAATCTCGTCTGTGATATCTTTCTTTTCGTATGTGATGTTAAAGATCATTTAATGCTAAACGCTTAAATAAAAGATAATGTTTGATCTACCTTTCCTAAGGCCTGGACCCTCTGCTGTACAACAAGGCTCGACCAGCACGACAGTTCGGTAGAGGTATAGCGCTTGAAAGACCCAAGAGCCACTAAAATAGATGAAGCCTGGGAATTGATTTGCACAAAGGGGGCATGTATCAGGACGGATTAGTGTGTTGGATATGGCTTTACGGTTTCTATGGTTGCCAGCCAGCAAGAGTGCTATTATTCAATGCTAATACCAAAAGGATGATGATCGTACGATAATAACTGTAAGTAAATTATGCGAAGAAGAAATACTGGATTTAAATTTCAATGTTTTTTTTTGCACCTATCCATATTTACCAGACTTATCTTATTCAAGGAAGAATGAAATGGCATTGAAGATCTAGTAATTTTTTGATCAGCTGAAAATTCTCACCATACACTTTCCGCTCAAAAGCAGCAGAAATCATGATCCAGGCCATGGAAAAAACAAGATGCGGGTGATGGTGGGAAAGGATGCTCGCATGTTGGATCTATACTACAGGGTCAATCCCAGGTCAGCGATCCATACCATTGTAAAAAGTATGAGTCAACGTGCGGCCAAAGGCGATAGTTAGAAGGCTCTCTCTAACTTCATGTGAAACAACATATTATAGAATTTATCAATACCATTCAACCAGAATCACCACGATTTTCTTTTAAAAAATGTCAATCAGTCACTTGATTACATCCGATTTACCACAACCCCCAGCAAGTAACTTTGTTAAAAGTAGATATGTATCGTCGATCTGGTAGATAACTGCTGGTTCGGGATCTAAAATCAATATGACCCAAATAAATGAGACAATCAGGACTAACTGTAACCCTAAGCCTGTTGATTGTATTGACTGCCTGCAAGGAAGAATCCAATCCACAGGCAGCTCAGCAAGAAGCACAAACCATGCCCTTCCCGGTGGTACAGGTTGAAACCCGTGACATCACGACCTCTACGGACTACCCAACGATCATAGAAGGCATCAATAACAATGAAGTCAGGGCCAAGATCGCCGGCTATGTCACGAAAGTGTACATCGATGAAGGCGATTATGTCAATAAAGGACAGGCACTTTTTCATCTGGAAACCAATACGCTTAATACACAGGCGAATGCTGCCCAGAGTGGTATCGATGCAGCAAGCTCCACCGTAGAAGCTGCCAAAGCTAACGTGGAAGCGGCCCAAATTGAAGTGGACAAATTGGTGCCGTTAGTGGAAAAAGATATCATCAGTCAGGTTCCTCTGGAAACCGCTAAGGCGCAACTCTTATCAGCACAAAGTCAGTTAAAGCAAGCAGAAGCCTCCTATAGTCAGGCACAAGCAAACCTGAATACCGTGAATGCCAACATCAACTATGCCACGGTACGCTCGCCTATCAAGGGGGTGGTAGGAGCTTTACCACTCCGCGAGGGAAGTCTGGTGGGGCCCACAGATATGACTCCTCTTACCGTGATCTCCGATATAAGTGCGTTGTACGCCTATTTCTCAATGAATGAGGTGCAATACCTGGATTTCCTAGAGCAAACCGAGGGAAAAAACCTGAAGGAAAAACTAGAGCACTTCCCTGAGGTAACGCTGATCATGGCGAACGGGAAACCTTATTCTGAGAAAGGAAAAATAGAAGCTGTCACCGGACAGATAGACCGACAAACAGGAACGGTCCAGTTTAGGGCATCTTTCCCAAATAAAGATGGATTGCTTACTAACGGCAATAGTGGTACTATTCAAATACCCTTGTTGCTTCCGGATGTCCTTGTGATCCCGGAGGCCTCCACCTTCGAACAGCAAGGGTACACCTATGTATATAAGGTGGAAGACGACACGGCGATAGCCTCGGTCATAAAAATATCTGCCAAGGCCGATAATATGGCTGTTGTGGAAAGTGGATTGACGATGGATGATCAAATAGTAGCCACAGGCATCAGCAAACTGAGAAACGGCACGCCCATCACTCCACAACCCATAGCACTTGACTCTGTGGTCCAATCCATCAAACCTGTTTTTTAGCATATGATTCAACGTATAATTGATAGACCGGTATTTGCATCCGTCATTTCAATCATGATTGTGATTCTGGGTGTATTGGGATTCATTTCCCTGCCCATTACGCAATACCCGGATATTGCCCCTCCGACCGTACAGATTAGGGCCAACTATCTGGGTGCGAATGCCAAAACCGTCATGGAAAGCGTCATCATTCCTATCGAGGAACAGGTAAATGGTGTCGAGGGAATGGATTACATCACCTCCACGGCTGATAATAGTGGATCGGCTAGTATCACGGTCATCTTCAAGCCTGGAACGGATCCCGACATCGCGACCGTAAACGTGCAGAATAGAGTATCCAGGGCTACCCCGATTTTACCCAGCGAAGTCACTGCTACCGGTATCGTGACCGAGAAGCAGCAGACGAGTCCCCTGATGTTTATTTCACTATACTCAACGAATCCTGACTATGGTGAGATCTTTATTCAGAATTATGCAAACATCAATATT
>JAUILF010000343.1 GCA_030433135.1 Bacteroidia bacterium
CGAACTGAATCTAAAGACTGAGGTCAGTGTAGAAGACAACTGTGGACTTTTAAACTACCATTGGAAACTCATCAACAGTGACAATCAGATCTGGACCAGCTCAGCCGGAGAGGCAAATGTTGCCAATTCCGAAGTGATCAGCATCGAAGCAGAGCAGGTACCTCCCGGAACTTACACGCTAAAAGTAGAAATCCGGGACGAATGTCAAAATGAAGGCTACTGTGAGAAGACCTTTGTTATCGCTCAGGGTAAAAAACCGGCTCCTATCTGCCTGACCAGCGCCACCCTCGAACTCAATCCAATGGATAGCGACGGTGATGGTCAGATAGATACGGCCATGGGTACCATCTGGGCCCACGAATTTGACGTGAGTAGCAGACCGGCCTGTGGAAGTGATCCGGACCAACTGGAGTTCCGGATTGGACTACCAGATGATACAACCGGCCTACTGCCCGAAGCCACATCACTGACATTTGGATGTGATGATATTGGTAATGCAATTGTAAGGATGTATGTACTCGATGAAACGGGGACCTGGGACTACTGTGATGTCATCCTGGTGATTCAGGACAACAATGGTATTTGTACCGAACCTGAAGTGGAACCTGAGATAGGTAAACTTTCGGGAATATTGTTTACAGAAAGCAAGCAGATTGTACGCAATGCCGAGGTCTGGCTAACAGATGAGGCCGGACAGATCATTGACTCTGATGTACGAAAATTTGGAGCATACGAATTTGAGCTGGAAACGGGAAGCAGAGCCTACGTCAAACCACTGAAGGATATAGATCACCTGAATGGTGTTTCCACCCGTGACATGATTGCCATTCAAAAGCATATTCTGGGACGGGAAAAACTACCTACCTGGTTTCTTGAACAGGCAGCCGATGTCAACCAGGATGGCCGGATATCAGCCCGTGATCTCCTGGAGTTGAGAAGGTTAATCCTGGGAAGAACTGACCGCTTTGCAGAGAGTACCAGTTGGAGATTCTACGACCTGGCCACCCGCAGTGAAAAGTATCACATCAATCCTATGCAATCGCTGATGCGGGTTGATTTCATGGGCGTCAAGATAGGTGATGTAAACCTTGACAACAATCCTGCATTGAAGGCTCCACGAGCCGCACATTCCCTCGTACTGCAAACAGAGGACAGGTTATTGAACAGGGGTGAAAGGCTTATAATCCGACTAAGATCAGCAACTCAACACATCCTGGAAGGTTATCAGTTTACATTAAACTACGACCAGGATAAGATCCGTATTGAGCAAATAGAAGGTTCGACCGGTGACCTCGGCCATGAAGCTGTCTATTTGGATGAAGACCAAGGCATGGCCACCGTATCCTGGTACGACCCGCAACTACACAGTTTGGATATTGGTAAGGATGAGAATTTTTTGATACTCAATATTGAAGTACTCGAATCGGGAAAATTGAGTGATCTGATCACCATCAATAGTAAACGAACACCGGCTGAAGCCTATGACCAGTACGGACAGGATCTTGATATAGCCTTGACCTTTGATACTGGCACGGAAGCGGAGTTTACTTTATATCAAAACCGGCCGAACCCATTTTCTGATTACACCTATATCGCATTTGACCTGCCGAGGGCGTCAGATGTCACATTGACAATCACTGATGTAACTGGTAAAACTGTAAAGACACAAAGAGCCTTTGCAGCCAAAGGTCACCACGAATGGCTCATCGACCGTTTGGACCTTCCGTCCAGCGGGATCCTATACTATACACTACAAGCAAGCGAAAAGTCCGCCGTTAAGAAGATGATTCTAATGGCCCGTTAGGACTAATGTTCAAGGTGAATAGTTTTTGGATGGCAGGCCCAAATGAGGGTCTGCCTTTTTTTTGGTTGCCGGTTGCCGGTCGCAGGTTGCCGGTTGCCGGGTAGAAGACACTTTCCCCCTCAACCGAGGGGGTAGAATTATCCAAATCTTCGATTTGGCAATAATTCTGGGGGAGGTGGCTGGGGGCGCGGGCAAGCTAAGGCCCGGAGGGCCGAAACCTTTGTAGCAACAAAAGCTATATCACAAAAGCACCAGCGGTGCGACATCTTAAACTGCGACAAACCTTCAGGGGCTCGGGATGTACTCGCAGCCTCACAACAATCTGACAAATCCCTTATTGCGACCAACACCCAAACCCATACTCACACCCAAACCCAAACACTCACCCAAACTCACTGACGGCCTATCGGCGTCAGCACTGCGCACCCTGAAGTCCTCTTACCTCAACTCATAATCTTCCAGATCCCCCAAGGCATGGATATCATCTCCCCAGAGTGCAATAAGGCGAAAATCCACTTCTCCATCCGGAAGGACATCGACAATAACAAAATTATCAGTGGGTCCGGCTCCCATGCCACTGGCAACTAATGTGATATTATCATATTGGTAGTAGAAGTAACCAGTACCTTGTTTACTTACTCCTATGTCTCCCGCTACCATATAGATATCCATGGGCTGCTGATGCAAGAATGGTTCTACTTCTGAATAAAAATTTATGGAATCACTCCTGCCTACTGTGGAATTAGGCCTCTCATTTTTGAACTTATTATCTCGTGACCACCACAGTAAGTGATGAAAGAAAATGAAAACGCGACTTCCATTATAGGATTCAACTTTCTCCTCTAAAAATTGCCATTGATCCCCCTTAATATTCCAACCGTCCAATCCGGGATCCAGGACAATGAAAAGATCCGATTCATACTCAAATGAATAATAGGTTCTGCCATATCTGGCTTCATAAAGATCGCGGTCTCTTACATCGTGGTTTCCTGCCACAAAATAAACTGGCATGTGGAGCATTTGCAAGTCACGTTCTACTTCATCCCAATCTTTTGTAGTACTGCTATGAACGATGTCACCGGTTAGGACTCCAAATCTGATCAATGAATCTGTATTAATCAATTGAAAATGCTTTTTGAAACGTGGATGTAGCCCAACATTGTTCACTCCGGGTCTGCCATAAGTATGCCCCGCCACAAAAAATGAGTAGGGCTCCTGAGCAGGAGAGACCTCCTGATCCTTATGGCACCCAAAGCATACCACCAGGGTTATTACCAATATCAAAAATGGATAACGCAGCATACTACTATATCACTCGTATCAGATCCTCCAATGTAGCCAAATTATACACCGGTGCCAGTACATCGATATAGGGAATGGCCGTCTGCATACCACTTATTTCCCGGCTTTCCCGGCTCTTCAAAGTAGGGTTTAACCATATGACCTGCCTGCTTCGACTCTGTAGTCTGTACATCCCATGTCTCAGGATCTCGAGATCACCCGTATCCCATCCATCACTGAATATGATAACCGTTGTCCTCCCGTCAAACCAATCCGATGCCTGATCCAGCCAAAGTTTCAATGAATGACCAATGCGAGTTCCACCGGACCATAATCCAGGAGTTGCCAGCCATAGATCATCTTTCAAGCGCTCCTTACTCCAGACAGATATCCCGGTACTGAAGAGTACTACCTCCAGATGATCAAAATACACCGGCATAGCGCCAATAAGCGACCGGAGAAATCGGTTATACAGTTCCATACTGCGGCTCACATCACACAAAAAAACCAACTTGCTTTTTTCCTTTTTTACCCGGCGAAAGCTGAGCCTGGCCAACTCATCACCGTTGCGAAATCTGTTTCGCAACAAGGTCCGAACATCAATAATACCCCGATCCTGATTTGTCAACCATCGACGGCTGCTCCTGTTAGCTAATTTTCGCAGTAAGCGAGCCACCACCTGATCCAACATCATCGAATCCTGGTCCTGAAGGGCAGCAAATGTCCTCTGCTCAAGACTCTCATGTATGCCGTGAAACGGAGTGTTGATCGTGTCGCGATCGGATTGCTGATACAGCCATTTTTTAATATCCTCGAGGTGATACTGTTTTGGCGACCTGCTTCTTGGCTTTGATTTTGATGGTGACTTTTCCTGTTTAATGGTGGCATCAACTCCCTTCTTATACTCCTTCTCAAACTCGGCCACCAGTGTTTCAAAGCCTTCCCATTCTGTAGACGAAGAGGCGAAATTGACCTGCATGGCCAGGATAAATGACCGCCGATCTCCCAGGTCAATTTGGTTAAAAGACTTCAATGTACTGACGACTTCATCGACACCAACCAGGTATTCCTTAGCCCGGAGGTATCCTGCCAGAGATGTCACATATTCCGTCAGGGATTGAAACCTTTCTATCAAAATCTACAAGTTTGATTTGACACCTGTCTTCTCCAACAGCTCAGACAAAGACAGTCCGACGTCCCTTTGATCTCTCCAGTCTTTCAGGACAAGACCCAAGGTAGAGGACACCAATTCGCGATCCAGGTCCCTTATGTGCATGGCCGCCAGTGACCTTGCCCAATCAAGACTTTCCGCCACACCCGGTGTTTTTCGCAGATCCTGGTCACGAAGCTCTTTCATAAAAGCACATATCTGCCTAACCAGCTGCTCATCAATATCCGGAACCTTTGCTTTGATGATACTTAACTCTTTTTCATACTCCGGATAATCAATATGCAGATACATACACCTGCGGCGAAGTGCATCCGATAATTCACGGGTAGAATTTGAAGTTAACACCACTGCAGGTTTAGTGCGGGCATGAATGGTGCCGATCTCGGGGATCGTAACCTGCCAGTCTGATAAGACTTCCAGCAGATAACTTTCAAAAGCCTCATCAGAGCGATCAATTTCATCAATCAGTAAAACACTTTGCTTTTCTGTTGAAATAGACTGAAGGATCGGACGCCTAAGCAAGAACTTCTCACTGTACAGTTTTTCCTCATCAACAGACTCAGCCCTACCACTGACCTTTTCCCGAAGCTTAAGAAACATGAGTTGATGCTGGTAGTTCCATTCATAAATAGCCTGAGACACATCAATCCCCTCGTAGCACTGTAAACGGATAGGTTGAGTATCCAGCAGCTTTGCCAAAACTTTGGCGATCTCGGTCTTTCCCACTCCTGCCGGTCCCTCTATTAGCAATGGTTTATCCAGTTGCAGAGCCAGGAACAAAGACATGGTCACTGCAGCATCTGAAATATAGGAATGCTCTTCCAGACGACTCCGGATAACTTCTTTTTGCAACTGTTTTGTCATAGCTTTGCCTAGGACCTAGCCCAATGCCTTCAGTGCTCTTCCGAGCATCACACCTGCCAGATGTTTACGGTATTCCTCATCAGCATAATGATCACTCATAATATAGACTGATGTATCCAGATTTGCAATGGCAGCCTGGATAGATTCCTGCCCCAGTGGTTCACCTTCCAGAGAACCCATTACTTTCTCATCACGATAAGGAGTATCAGCCATACCGGTAAAGGCAACCGATATCTGATCATAATTTCCCGAAGACACATCTGCCACCACGGCACATCCCACCAGGGCAAACCGTGAAGCCGGCTGGGCAAATTTTACGTACTGGGCAGCTTTGCCTTCCATAGACGGCACCCTGATGTCAACAATTAACTCGTCTTCTCCAAGTACCGTAGTATAAATACCTGCAAAGAAATCGGAAATGGCCACGTCTCTTTCTCCATCTTTTCCTTTAACCTTTACAACGGCTCCTGCTGCAAGTAGTGCTGCAGGCCAATCAGCTGCAGGATCAGCATGGGCCAGGCTACCCCCAATGGTGCCGGCATTTCTTACCTGGACATCACCGATATGCTCAGCCGTCTGGCTAAGCAATGGAGCATGTTTTCTCACATCCGCACTTTCTGCGATCTCAGTGTGGGTAGCACAAGCACCAATGACCAGGGTGCTTCCATCGAGTCTGATATCTTTCAAAGCCGGAATCTGCGAAATATCTACCAGTGTTCCGGTTTGATTAAGTCTCAATTTCAAGGCGGGTATCAAACTATGACCTCCGGCCAACAATTTGGCATCTTCTCCCAGGGCCTGAATAGCCTCATCTATGGATTTTGCCTGTTTATAATCAAAAGCTGTTGAAATCATCTTTGTGTTAAGTTTAAGTCTTAGGAATTGGAATTTTGCAGAGCCTTCCACACCGTTTGTGATGTCACCGGCATGGGAAGGTCTTTCACCCCATATGACCACAAGGCATCTACGATGGCATTAACGACTGCCGGGGTTGATCCGATGGTACCTGCTTCACCGGCGCCTTTCACTCCCAGGGGATTATGTGGGCATGGTGTGACGGTACGTTCGGTCTCAATCATAGGTACATCGTCAGCCCTGGGCATACAATAATCCATATATGATCCATTGATCAACTGCCCGTCCTCATCGTAGATGGCCCCTTCAAACAAAGCCTGGCCAACCCCCTGGACCACTCCGCCATGAATCTGTCCGTCCACGATCATGGGATTAATCACATTGCCGACATCGTCGACGGTCACGAAACGCTTTAATTCGACCTTGCCCGTTTCTTTATCGATTTCCACAACCGCAATATGAGCGCCATAAGGATAAGTAAAGTTTGCAGGATCATAGAAGCTCGCAAAGTCCATACCCGGTTCCAGGTCCTCCGGATAATTATGGGGTACATATGCCGTCAAAGCCACGTCTCCAAATGAGATGGATTTGTCCGAACCTTTCACAGTCCAGGATCCATTGGCATAGTCCAGATCCTCCGGCCTGGCTTCCAGCGAATGAGCAGCAATTTGCTTTCCCTTTTCCAGGATCTTGTCAATACTCTTCATTATAGCACTACCTCCCACGGCCAGACTCCTGGATCCATAGGTTCCCATGCCAAATGCCACTGAATCTGAATCCCCATGAACGATTTCAACATCATCCATAGATACACCCAATTTTTCAGCTACCACTTGTGCAA
>JAUILF010000344.1 GCA_030433135.1 Bacteroidia bacterium
CTTGGCTTTTTCGTATTCAGCTTTCTTTTTTGCTTCTTCTTCAGCTTTCTTTTTTGCCTCAGCCTCTGCCAACGCTTTCTTTCGGGCCTCTTCTTCCCGCTTTTCACGCGCCTCTTCTTCAAGACGTTTCTGCCTATCCTCTTCCAGTTTTTTCTGTCTCTCTTCCTCCTTTTTCTTCTGAATGGCAACGAGATCGGGCTCCTCCTTGGTTACAACTTCTTCAGGTAATTCATTGGTCGGTTCGGGTTCGGATTCTGCCGGAGCCACTTCTTCCTCTACAACCTCTTCTTCAACAACCTCTTCCTCCACCGGCTCTACTTCCTCTTCCACGATTTCCTCTTCAGAGGGAGGTTGAGGTTCTGTCTCTTCTTCCTGTTGGGTATCAGGCCGGTCATCTCCACTGCCCATATCAGGTGCTCCAAAACTAACCAGGACACCTTGTTGTCCCGGAGGTGGAACCTCATAATTCATAAAGGGCAACAAAGCGAGGATGAGTATAACGGCATGGGTGGTCAGACTAACAATCCAACTCCTTCTTCGGTCTTTTTCATTTGATTTAGTCTCATCCATCTCTAGCTCCTTTTATATGACAACGAAACAGTCCGGTTTCGCAGTTCTTCTAAAATGTTAAAATCTATTTGACCGGTTCCGTAGCCAGAATGGCTTGTACTTTCAACCTGTTGGCCATATCCATCACCTGTACTACGTATTCGATGGGAGTACCTCGCTCCGAGACAATACTGATCGTGATCTTGTCCCGGTTGCTTTGGGTAGATCTCACCGCATTTCTCAGGTTTGACTCTACCTCGGAAAGATTCATCCTTTTACCGTTATAATAAAACCTACCCTGCTTTTCGATGGATACGGCAATAGATTGTGGTGCAACTGCCTTGGATGAACTACTGGGCAACTTGAGGTTTAATGCATTCTGGCTCACCAAAGTCGATGTGAGCATAAAAAAGATAAGGAGTAAAAAAATGATGTCTGTCAGAGAAGACATACTAAACTCCGCACTTATCTTATTGCGCTTTTTTAATGCCATAAATTAGTTTATGCTACAGGTTCCTGTAGTAGATCCATAAATTCCACCGTTGTTCTTTCCATCTTATACACTACTTTCTCTACGTTGGCTACCAGAATGTTGTAACCTATAAAAGCAAGTATTCCGATAAACAACCCGAAAGCTGTTGTGATCAGGGCCTGGTATATACCGGCTGCAAGAACGTCAGGCGTTACATTCTGTTCAGTAGCCATAGTATAAAAAGCCAGGATCATACCCGTCACCGTACCAAAGAAACCAATCATAGGCGCTGCCCCGGCTATACTGGCCAGTGTGGAAAGATTTTTTTCCAGTTTAAAGAGTTCCAGGTTCCCGACATTCTCAATGGCTGCATCGATGTCCCTCAGGGGTTTGCCGATACGTTGCAATCCTTTCTCAATCATTCGTGAGGCAGGTGAATCCGTATTCTGACACAGTGCTTTAGCCGAAGGTATGTTTCCTGCTTGCACACTTGCCCGAATGTTATTCATAAAATGCTCATCTACCTTTCCCGCTCTCTTAATGGTCAACCACCTTTCAATAAATATATAGAAAGCAATGACAGACAGCAGTACAAGCAAGGCAACGATGGCTATCCCGATAGGTCCACCCTTTGCGATCAGATCAAAGAAACTTTGTGATTCCATTTCAGTTTCCAGATCTGCTGTAGCTTGTAGCAAGAGAATCTTAGCAAGCATAGAATAGGTTTATATTAAAGAAAATCGTAATAAATAAATAGCAATTTTCTTGCCAAATATATATTACAAATGAATATTATATAAAGAAAGGTAAGATTTTTTCGATAGACGGCTACAAATCTTCTCTACTAATGCCTTTTCTGGTCATTTTAGTATCTGTCTACGCCTAAGATTTTCACCCGAACTACCTAACTGGGTTGTGTAGAAAGAGCCAAACTGACCATAAAGACGGGTGCTTGAATGCTTTTTCAGCCAAGAGCGAACCACTGCGAAGAGTCGAGTTCGACTGTGCTCGAAAGCACTGAATCCTGTCCGACTGTTTCATATATCGCTCTTTTTCTGTCTATGTGGTGTCTCTCCTTAAACCGGTAACTCTTAGCCTGAATTTCAAGGATTTTATGAGACCTATTTTTTTAACTTTAAGTCAAATAATGAGAAAAACGAATACTGCATGAGGCACATAAAGAAGGTGGCGGTACTGGGATCCGGAATTATGGGTTCGGGGATAGCGTGTCATCTGGCAAATGCCGGTATGGAAGTACTCCTGCTGGATATCCTGCCATTTGATCTGGCTGACGACGAAAAATCTGATCCGGAAGCGCGAAACAGGTTGGTGAATCAATCTTTACAAAAGGCTATCAAAAGTAATCCCGCTCCCCTGTTCAAGAAGGAATATGCTGATCGGATCACTACGGGAAACTTTGAGGACGATTTCGAAAAGATCGGAGATTGTGATTGGACCATAGAGGTAGTCATTGAAAAGCTGGATATAAAGAAAGACGTCTTTTCAAAAGTTGAACAATTTCGTAAGGAAGGCAGCCTGGTATCATCTAATACCTCCGGAATCCCCATCCATTTACTGGCTGAGGGTCGTTCTGACGATTTCAAATCGCACTTCTGTGGCACACATTTCTTCAATCCACCACGCTACCTGGAATTGCTCGAAGTCATACCGACAACTGACACAAATCAGGATGTCATAGATTTCTTTTTGGATTTTGGTGAAGTTATACTGGGTAAATCCACAGTACTTTGTAAGGATACGCCGGGTTTTATCGGAAACCGGGTGGGTGTCTTTGCCATGAGTAAAGTTTATATGCTGGCAGATGAACTAGATCTGACTATCAGTGAGATAGATAAACTGACCGGACCGGCACTGTCTCGTCCGAAAACCGGTACTTTCAGATTGGGAGACCTGGTTGGTCACGACACCGCAGCTAAGGTAACCCAGGGTCTAATCGATCATTGTCCCAAGGATGACCAGGTGCAAAAATTACAGTTACCTGATTACTTTCAGTTTTTGCTGGACAACAAATATTATGGCAATAAGTCAGGTCAGGGATTTTATAAGAAGACCAATGAACGGGATGAAAAAGGGAAGCGCATCATTGAGCAGCTCAACCTTAAGACACTTCAATATGAAAAACCTGGCTCTTCCAAACTTGAAAGTTTGGGACTATCCAAACAGATCGAGAATGACGAACGGAGAATAAAGGCACTCTTCAGCCATGAAGATGCCGGAGGTCAATTGATCAGGGCATCTTTGAGCAGTTTGTTTGCCTATGTATCCAAGAGGGTTCCTGAAATCACTGATGAACTGTTTTCCATTGACATTGCAATGAAAGCAGGGTATAACTGGGGCTTTGGTCCCTTCGAATACTGGGATATTATTGGGCTTAAGGAGGGGCGAAAAGCTGCTGAAGAAGCCGGTGAATCAGTTGCCTCCTGGGTCAGTGAAATGATTGAAGAAGGGCACACTTCATTTTACAAAATGGAAGATGGTGTCAGAAAATACTATGACCTTGACACAAAAAACTATCAGGTTATTCCGGGCTCACTGGATAAGATAAGCCTGGTAAACTATCGATCCCAAAATCCTGTGTACAAGAATGACGAAGTCGTTCTACACGACATAGGAGAAGGTGTCCTTTGCCTGGAATTCACCAGCAAAATGAACGCCATCGGAGAGGGCATCCTGACCGGCATCAATGAATCAATTGACCTGGCTGAATCTGGTGATTGGCAGGGCCTTGTGATTGGAAATGAAGCTAAGAATTTTACCGTCGGTGCCAACCTGATGATGATCGGAATGCTGGCATTTCAGCAGGAGTTTGAGCAACTTAACCAGGCTGTCAAGCTATTTCAGGATACAACAATGCGATGTAGATATGCCTCCATACCGGTAGTGGCAGCTACTCAGGGATATGTGTTTGGGGGTGGCTGTGAATTGATCATGCATTGTGATAGTGCTCAATGTGCCGCTGAATCCTATATAGGACTGGTAGAAGTAGGGGTTGGATTGCTCCCGGGTGGAGGTGGCACCAAGGAATTTGCCGTCCGAACCTCCGATTCCTTTCGGGAAGGAGATGTCAAAATGCCCACTCTCATCGATAGACTCCGTACTATGGCCCTGGCCCAGGTTGCCACGTCCGCTCCACAGGCCTATGACATGGGCTATCTCAACGCCAAGGACGAGGTGGTGATGAATAAAAACCTGGTAATATCGCGTGCAAGAGACAAAGTACTGGAGCTGGCAAAGGACTACGTTAGTCCAATTGAACGTGAGGATGTACATGTTATGGGCAGATCAGGGCTGGCTGCATTATATGCCGCAATCAGCTCACTTCAACTAGGCAATTATGCCAGCGAGCATGATGTCCTGATTGCCAAAAAAATAGCATGGGTATTGTGTGGAGGTGATCTCAGTAGTGAACAAAAAGTTTCAGAGCAATATCTTCTCGATATCGAAAGAGAAGCATTTCTGAGTCTTTGTGGAGAACAAAAAACGCTGGAACGCATTCAACACATGTTAGAGACGAATAAACCATTGCGAAATTAATCTCCTGAGAGTCCTCTTACTATAAATTCAAACATACATGGAAGCATACATAATCAAAGCATACAGAACAGCGGTAGGAAAGGCCAATCGGGGTGGATTTCGATTTTACCGCTCAGATGACCTGGCAGTGGATGTTATTAATCATCTGATGGATGAGTTTCCACAATTGGATAAATCGAGAATTGATGATGTAATCGTTGGATGCGCCAATCCGGAAGGTGAACAGGGATTACAGATTGGCCGGATGATTAGTGTCAGGGCATTGGGAAAACCCGTTCCCGGAATGACGGTAAACAGGTACTGCGGATCTGGGTTAGAAACCATTTCCATTGCAGTGGCGAAGATTCGGGCAGGCATGGGTCATTGTTACCTTGCCGGTGGCACAGAGAGTATGAGCATGATCCCTATGACGGGATACAAGCTAGCTCCCAATTACCAGGTAGCAAAAGATACTCCGACCTATCTTGCAGGAATGGGACTGACGGCAGAAGCTGTTGCAAAAAAGTATGAAATAGGACGCGAGGACCAGGATGCCTTTGCATTTCGTTCTCACCAACGAGCTGGCAAGGCCCTGGACGAAGGCAAATTTGCGGAAGAAATAGTCCCGGTGGAAGTCAAGGAAGTGTATGTTGAAGACAATCAGCGTAAAGAGCGATCCTGGGTTGTAAAGGAAGATGAAGGTGTACGCAGGGACACGAGTCTGGAAGCTTTGGCAAAACTGAGGCCCGTATTTGCCAACAAGGGAAGTGTAACCGCCGGAAATTCTTCACAAACGTCAGACGGAGCTGCCTTTGCCCTGGTCGTAAGTGAAGAGATAGTCAAGGAATTGAATCTCACTCCGGTAGCACGGCTGGCTTCTTGTTCCGTCGCAGGGGTGGACCCCTACTATATGGGTATAGGTCCATGTGCAGCAATACCTAAAGCACTGGACAACGCTGGTCTGAAACTCGACGACATTGAGCTTATAGAACTAAATGAGGCCTTTGCGGCTCAATCCCTGGCTGTCATTAAGGAAATGGGTCTCGATTCTGATCGGGTCAACGTAAACGGAGGCGCTATTGCTCTCGGTCATCCGCTTGGATGTACCGGTGCCAAGTTGACTACTCAGCTTCTGAACGAGATGAAACGGCGAGACAACAAGTATGGCATGGTGACTGCCTGCATAGGAGGTGGGCAGGGTATTGCCGGTATCTTTGAACTACTCAATTAAAGGTGAATGTCTGATGAGTTCGACGCCGGCAACGGCAAACGGACAGTAGTATTGGGGGCATCGCCAAATCCTCATCGCTTTGCTTATACAGCGGTAGTGAGGTTGCTCGAAAATGGACACACGCCCATACCGATTGGTAAAAACAGCGGATTTATCGGAGATCTACCCGTGCTCACTGAATATCCCGAACTGGAGAACATAGATACAGTTAGTGTTTATCTAAACCGTGAAAATCAGAAAGATCTCTATGACTACATACTAGGTCTTAACCCTAACCGGATCATTTTCAATCCGGGTGCTGAAAACGAAGAACTAAGTAAAATGGCCGAAAATCGTGGAATCGAAGTTCTAAATGCCTGTACCCTGGTGATGCTGGTAACAGGACTGTTTTAGTGGTTTAACAATTGTTTATCAATGGTTTATCGTTGTTTATCAATGGTTTAATCTGGTTCAGCGTCTTTATGATGGATTGAATAAACTTCTCAACATCTCAACCGAGCCAAGCCTGGCCGCGTCTGCCCCTAAACCGACCAAGGCCTTAGCGGGCAGAATTCGACTGCGAACTGGACCTACAACCCCCTCCTATCCGCCTCTTCCCGAAGCAGCTTGTATTCACGGCCAAACTCACCGCTAACAGCTGAATTTTCCTCAGCCCTCCTGGTGAGATAGGGTAAGACTTCCTCTACCCTCCCAAAAACCACATATTTGGCAGCATTGTAACCATTGTCAGCAAGATTAAATGTAATGTGGTCACTCATACCGGCCAGTTGACAAAAGTTAAGATGGTGATGGCTTCTGGGTAGTTTGTTATCTCCAATCAACCTGGCTTGCAGCAGACAACTTTCCTCATTATGGCTTGCCACACATGATGCCAGTTCTTCGTATCTGGCAACACAGAACTGAATGGCTGAATTAAAATCCCGGTCAGTGGAAGCCTTATCTTTCTGAATGGGTGAAGGGTAACCCCTTTCACGGGCTCTTTCTCTTTCCTTTTCCATATAGGCACCCCGGACAAGTTTAGCCCCGA
>JAUILF010000345.1 GCA_030433135.1 Bacteroidia bacterium
TTGGCATGATCAGGTGTTTATCCCGGTCTATGCCGTAACTTTCTATTAATCCTGGTTAGTACTCAATTCCTGGTAGCCTGTATCCCACTAAAGGCCGTCGGAAGGCATCAATTCCACTTGAAGAGCGTCAAATTTGCGTTGACCATCCACTTGCTCCAAATGCAATCTGAGGCTGGAGGCAATAAACCTGTCAATGATCTCATGCTGCCTGTCCACCGGTACACTGATCTGAATCTGTGGATGTACATCCAGTTGTTTTGACAGGATATCAATATCTGGGGTATTCAATCCTTCCATGAGAAGTACCATAATGCGGTAATCAAATTTAACGCAATAATGTGCCCTTACCTCATGGGTAATGACAGTTGACCTGTCAAGGGCATCCCTGGCACTGGTTTTATATGCGGTGATCAAACCGGATGCTCCCAATAACTTACCACCAAAATACCTCACGACGACGATCAGGGTATTGGTCAATGACAAGGAATCGATCTGACCCAGTATCGGCTTGCCGGCTGTACCCGATGGCTCGCCATCGTCATTGCTTCTAAATTGTTGACCATCCACTCCCAATCGATAGGCAAAACAGTGATGACGAGCCTTGGGATGTTCCTGCCTGACGGATTCGACAATCATTTGGCAATCTTCCTCAGTATTAACCGGAAACGCATAGGAAAAAAACTTTGACCCCTTCTCTTTGAACAGTCCTTCAGCTGCTTTACCAATAGTGCAATAAGATGTCGTCAATGTACCAGAGTTGATGCTGTGCTACTATTCTTCTTCGAACTTGAGAGCAGCAGAGTTCAGACAATAGCGCAGCCCCGTCGGTTTGGGTCCATCTGCAAAAACGTGTCCCAAATGTCCATCACATCTGGCACACAGAACCTCGGTTCGGACCATACCGTGGGTCCGGTCGACTTCTTCAGCCACTGTATTGGCATACATAGGTTCGTAAAAACTGGGCCACCCGGTACCCGAGCGAAATTTTGTATCTGATTCGAACAAAGGCAGGTCACAAGCAGCACATATGTAGACACCTTCTTTCTTGTTGTCCCAATATTCTCCTGTGAATGCTCGTTCCGTTCCTTTTTCCCGCAAAATGTAGTACTGGTTTTTATCCAGCTCCTCTTTCCATTCGCTATCCGGCTTCGAGACCTTTTCAAATTCATAAACAGGCAAATCGGTTCGTTTGTCCGTCGATTTAGAATCCTGTGAAACCCCGGTACAGGCGAAAAAGCCCATGAAACTCAGTAACAGAAAACACCTGATGGTTTGGCTAGGTTTTGTGCTCAGTATCCTGACGTTGTGCATAATCAATAATTTTTCGCATCAAAACGGCGATGGTTAAGAAAATGAAATAAGCAAAAGTAATAATGGCAAAGATGAATCGGATACTTTCTGCTCCATCGGTGGAACCAAGGGCAAAGCCGTAAGCGATTCCCACGCATCCCAGCAAAACCAGGAAGTATCCTGAAAAGGATCCAACCACATAGGTACCAACTGACTCTGCCTGTAGTGCGAGAATGGCATTGAGAAAGGCAAAGAAAAGTACGCAAGCAGCCGAAATGATCCAGACTGCGGATACATCTTCGGATCCCGTAGATGCACGGATGAGAAAAGCCAGGAACTGAAAAACAAGACAACAGACTGCCAATACCACAGCCTGCGCTATGGGCATGTTCATTCTTCGCTTTAACTTCTCAATCACTTTCCAGATATTTTCAGGCTTCCATGCAGGTCATATTCCGTCACGTCATCAATGTGAATATGGGCAAAGTCTCCTACTCTCAAATAATCTTCAGCACCTATGATCACTTCGTTATCTACCTCAGGTGAATCCTGTTCGGTTCTGCCATAATAGTATCCACCCTCCTTCCGGTCTATCAGTACTTTTAAAGTGGAACCAAGTTTTTGTTCATTATGTTGCAGCGAAATAGGTTTTTGCAGTTCCATCAGAGTCCCGGACCTTTGCTCCTTGACCTCGGGTGCTACATCATCAGCCAGCTGATACGCATGTGTATTCTCCTCGTGGGAATACTCAAAGACCCCCATTCGATCAAACTTCATATCCTCTACAAACCGGCATAGATTTTCAAATTCCGCCTCGGTCTCCCCAGGAAATCCCACCAGTAAAGTGGTGCGAAATGCAAGATCCGGAACCGCATCCCGGGCATAGTTTATCAGGTCCACCGTCTCTTCCCGGGTAATTTGCCGGCGCATCCGCTTCAGCACCTCATTGTCCGCATGCTGCAAGGGCATATCGATGTAATTGCAAATATTTGAATGTCTGGCAATACTATTGAATACTTCCCTCGGAAACTTTGACGGGTAGGCATAATGCAATCTGATCCACTCCAACCCTTCGACATCCGCTAGCCTTTCCAATAGTTCTGCAAGACTCCTCTTTTTATAAAGATCCAGTCCGTAGTAGGTGAGCTCCTGTGCAATGAGAATAACCTCCTTGACACCCTTTTTCACCAGATTTCTGGCTTCCTGTACGACGGACTCCATAGGCTTACTCCTGTGCTGTCCACGCATCAGGGGAATGGCGCAAAACGAACAGGTGCGGTTACATCCTTCTGATATTTTGAGGTAAGCATAGTGAGGAGGAGTCCAAATTGATCTTTCACCAATCAGGTCATGCCGGTAGTCCACCTCAAATCTCTCAAGCAGGGCCGGCAATTCCATGGTGCCAAAGTAAGCATCCACTTCAGGAATCTCTTTTTCCAGGTCACTTCGATAGCGGTGAGACAGGCAACCGGTCACATATAATTTATCCAATTCACCTTGTTGCTTCTTATCCACAAACCGCAGAATAGTATCGATAGACTCCTGCTTGGCCGCCTCGATAAATCCGCAGGTATTGACGATCACTACATCAGCCCCGGCATCATCTTGTTCATGCTCTGCATTAATCTGGTTGGCTTTTAGCTGGGTCACTATGTTCTCCGAATCGACCAGATTTTTGGAACATCCCAAAGTCACCACCCTAACGGGTTCGTTCTTTCTCTGTGTTTTCAAATTACTGCTATCATAAAATGACCACAAAGATACCATAAGCAGTCTAAGGATGGGCAGATCTCCTCAATTCTGACTATGAGTCTCTTCTGATTTGACCGACATGGCTCGATTTTCGATGTAATCGAATTATAAGAGTGTTAAGAAACAAGCCTTTTTGAGAAAAACATTGTAAATTAACTTGAGATTATTATCCCCGTACTTTGTGAGAATGGCTAGCTATTTAAGATTTATTTTGGCATCCCTGCTGCTATGGTTTGGAACTTCAGAGAGTTTGGCACAGTTTGGCATCCGCGGCCAGGCCGTGAATGCAACCATTCCTTTTTCTGCAGATAGTCCTGACCAGGAGTCAGCCGGTGCTTTTGCCTACTGGGGATTTGATCTGGGGGTAAACTATTGGTTTCGGCTCCAGAATCATCGTCTGGAGTTCTATCCTGAAGTTTCATATGGCCAGTTTAATACAGAAGGAACAACCAGGGATAACCAGGTCCCTTTGAAACTGGATCGTATTGGAATCAGTGTTCCGATGAGTGTTTACCTTCTCGATTTTAATTCAGATTGTGAATGCCCCACATTTTCCAAACAGAATGACTTGATCAAGAAGGGTTTCTTCATTCAGGTGGTTCCTGCTTTTTACCAGGTTCGATCTGCCTTTGTGGACCCGGGCAATACCACCTATCACTGGACCAGTCAACCAAGTATCGGGTTTGGAGCCGGGCTGGATATTGGCATTTCCGACCTTATCACAGTCTCTCCGATGGCCCACTATTTCCTTGCCGAAGAATCATCAGACGACCTGGCACCACATTCGACCAGGGAGTGGCGTCTGGGCATGAGGGTATCTTTCCGGCCCGATTATTGAAATATTTTCTGTCAGAGTTCATGTTTATTAGATAATTTTTTTTCTATCTTTCGTTTCGAATTATAGATTTAGTCATTATGATTTTGGTCGTCCATACTATTAGCATTGTAGTCGTCGTCGGTGGCGAGACCTAGCTGAGTGTGGACTAAAAAATATTACAGAGGGCCATTCTCAGTTGAGTATGGCCCTTTTTTATTGCCTATTGTGCTCGTAAATGAATTTAGACAAACAACTGACAAACAGACAATTATAGGTTTTGCAGGATACCTGCGAGTTGTAATTGGCAGATTATTTAAGGACAAAGAAGAAACAGGATCAAATACTTTTACCATATGGATTTGAACAAATTCAGCAAAAGGGTGACTCAGGACCCTACACAACCGGGAGCACAGGCCATGCTTCATGCCATTGGCCTGACTGACGATGATTTGAAAAAACCACAAATCGGAGTAGCCAGTACTGGCTGGGAAGGTAACCCCTGCAATATGCATCTGAATGCCCTGGCTGCGAGCATCAGGGATGAAATTAACACCCGGGATCTGGTAGGATTGGTATTCAACACCATTGGTGTTAGCGATGCCATATCCATGGGTACGGATGGAATGCGATACTCCCTTCCTTCGCGGGATATTATTGCCGACAGTATAGAAACGGTCGTGGGTGCTCAATGGTACGACGGCGTCGTGTCAGTAGTGGGTTGCGATAAAAACATGCCGGGTGCACTGATGGGTATGGCCAGGTTAAATCGACCCGGTATTCTGGTGTATGGTGGTACGATCGCCCCGGGATATCACGAGGGAAAGCAACTGGATATCGTGAGCGCCTTTGAAGCACTGGGTGAAAAGATTGCCGAAAGGATTGATGAAAATACTTTCAAGGAAATCGTTCGGAAAGCCTGCCCGGGCCCGGGAGCATGTGGTGGAATGTATACAGCCAACACCATGGCCTCTGCGTCTGAGGCATTGGGAATGAGCTTGCCGTACAATTCCTCCAATCCCGCAAACAGTCAGGCCAAGCAGAATGAAGCTTCCCGTGTTGCCCAGGCGATGAGGACCATTCTCGAAAAGGACATCAAACCCCGGGATATCATGACCAGGGAGGCATTTGAAAATGCCATTACTCTGATCACAGTCCTGGGAGGATCTACTAATGCCGTGCTACATTTGATCGCAGTGGCACACGCTGCAGAAGTCGATTTGGGAATTGATGACTTTCAAAAAATTAGTGATCGTACACCGCTGCTGGCGGATCTCAAACCCAGTGGTCAGTATGTCATGGAGGATCTGCATAAGATAGGAGGCATACAGGGTGTTTTAAAGATCCTGTTGAAAGAAGGACGATTGCATGGCGACTGTCTGACCGTAACCGGTAAGACTTTAGAGGAAAACCTTACCGAGGCGGAATCACTCAAGTCAGATCAGGACATCATCAAACCCAGCTCTAAACCGATCAAAGCTACCGGTCACCTACAAATATTGAAGGGCAATCTGGCACCACAGGGGGCCGTAGCCAAGATCACCGGTAAAGAAGGGGAACGATTTGTGGGCCCGGCTAAAATATTTGGCAGTGAGCAAGAAGCTAACGATGCCATAGGAAAAGGAGTTGTGAAAGATGGGGATGTCATGGTTATCAGGTATTGTGGACCGAAAGGAGGACCCGGCATGCCCGAAATGTTAAAACCGACTTCGCTCATCATGGGTGCTGGACTGGGTAAAACGGTAGCCCTGATCACAGATGGTAGATTCTCAGGAGGGACTCATGGGTTTGTGGTCGGACATATTACTCCCGAGGCCCAGGACGGTGGACCGCTGGCACTACTGGAAGAAGGGGATACAATTACCATCGATGTAAAAAAGAATCTGATTGAAGTTGATCTGACTAAGGAAGAACTGGGGAAAAGGAAGGAAGGTTGGGAGGCCCCTGCACTAAAAGTCAACAGAGGGTCACTCTATAAATATGCTAAATGTGTGAGTACTGCCAGTCAGGGCTGTGTAACTGATGATCTTTAAAAAACAGAAGATATGACAACCAAGACACTTGCAAAGGATACGAAAATGAAAACCAGGGCACAGCGCATTACTGGTGCTGAAGCCGTTCTAAGATGTCTCCTGGAAGAGGGTGTGGATACTATATTTGGGTACCCCGGTGGTGCCATTATGCCCGTTTATGATGCACTATATCATTACCAGGACAAATTGCGACATATTCTCCCCCGACATGAGCAGGGAGCCATTCACGCAGCTCAGGGTTATGCACGCGTGACTCGACAGACGGGAGTAGCCATGGCTACCAGTGGCCCCGGTGCTACCAATCTGGTCACGGGTCTGGGAGATGCCATCCTCGATTCCACACCTTTGGTTTGCATCACTGGTCAGGTCTTTAGCCACCTCCTGGGTACAGATGCCTTTCAGGAAACCGATGTGATCGGATGTACGATGTCGGTCACCAAATGGAATTATCAAATTACTACTCCCGAAGAAATACCGGAGGTATTTGCCAAGGCCTTCTACATTGCCAATTCGGGGAGACCAGGTCCGGTGTTGATCGATATTACCAAGGATGCCCAGATTGGTGAATTTGATTTTACCTATGCGCGAAATCCATTTATTCGGAGTTATCACCCGATGCCCAAGTTACCGGTCAGCAAGATCCATGAGGCGGCAGCATTGATTAATCAAGCCAAGAAGCCCTTTATCCTGGCTGGTCATGGCATTCAGATTGCCGGGGGCCAGCAGGTATTCAGGGACTTTGTGGAAAAGACCGGGATTCCTGTCGGATGTACCATCCATGGCTTGTCTTCTTTGCCTCATGGTCATGAGCTCTACGTAGGAATGCTAGGGATGCATGGCAACTATGGTCCAAACCTGCTTTCAGGTGAATGCGATGTCCTGATAGCGATCGGAATGCGCTTTGATGACCGGGTTACCGG
>JAUILF010000346.1 GCA_030433135.1 Bacteroidia bacterium
CCGCAACCGGGCACAGTTGTTGGTGAAAGATCCGGGCGTAATTGCCGGTGTTGAGGTGGCAAAGCGCATCTTCGAAAGAGTAGATCCAACAGCCACGATTGACGTCAAAATTGAGGACGGTAGTGATATCAATATCGGTGATGTGGTACTTGAGATAGAATGTAATTCCCAGGCGCTGCTCAAGGCCGAGCGCATTGTACTCAACACCATGCAGCGCATGAGCGGCATTGCTACGCTTAGCAACCGTTTTAAGTTTGAAGTAGAAGACCTTCCCGTTACCATTCTCGATACCCGCAAGACCACCCCAACCATCCGCTTCCTGGAAAAATGGGCTGTACGCCTCGGTGGCTGCGAAAATTACCGCGATGGCTTGTACGACTGGATCATGATTAAAGACAACCACATCGATGCCTGTGGTGGCATTCGTCAGGCCATTGAAAAGATTGCGGATTATCAGGAAGCCAACGGACTCAACTTACCCGTTACCATCGAGGTGCGTAACCTGGTGGAGCTACACGAAGTACTGGCTGTGGGCAAGGTAACCCGCATCATGCTCGACAACTTCGAATTGCCCCTGCTCAAGGAGGCACTGGCCACCATCAACGGCCGTTTTGAAACGGAAGCTTCGGGCGGAATCAATATTCACACCATCCGGCGGGTAGCCAAAACCGGCGTTGACTTTGTATCGGTTGGTGCATTGACCCATTCGGCGCACAGCCTCGATCTGAGTCTGAAGGTGGTCAAGGAAGTTCCCAACGAGGTGTTGTAAAATCCATTCATCATCAGGCATTTGCCAAACTATAAGTGCATTTTTTTCGTTATATTGAGCAAGCTTGTGGCTAAAACTGCAAAAACGTATATCGTTTTTAACAATTGGTAAGTATTTAGTAACAAGTTGGATGAAGAATTTCCGGCAAAGTTAAAAGTCTGTTAAAGTATCCTGTTACGTTCGGTTAATACCTAATTTTGTAAGGTTTACAGTACGAAAGTTATTTCCAAAATCTTGCACGCTACTATCGATGAATAAAAAAGCTATTTGGGCGATAATTGGGTTGATGAGCCTCGCTGTCATTGGCGTTGTATGGCTTCAGATGAGCTTGATACAAACGTCGATGAAGGTCAACGAGGAGAAATTCGACAAGAACGTCTTTAATGCACTTAATGCTGTTGTAAACCGCCTGGAATACAACGAAAAACGGGAGGCATTCCATTTACATGGCAATGGCTATTCCATCAGCTACCTAAGCAATGACTTGCAGGGACTGGCGGGTGGCAATAACGGTATCAATGGCGGCAAGGTCGACTTTTCCTTTAAACAAGTGGTGGGACAGCCCGGCGCACTGGATCGCCTGATGGCTGATGTACTGGATTTTGGCTTGTGCACCAATTGTCTGCGCAGCCGGGATGAAAAAATCCAGCGACTCATGATGTACAATACGCGCAATGACTTTGTACCACTGGAAGAACGCATCAAACTTGACCAACTCGATAAGGCCCTCCGACAGGAGCTTGAAAACCAGGGCATCCATACCGACTTTAATTATGGCATCTTTTCCAAGCGCCGTAAGTCTTTTGTCATTGTCGACAATCACTACGTAGTAGAAGACCCGCAACCTGATGACGGGCAATCGGGCTATAGAAACCTGTTTGGATCCGACTACCAGGTACACCTTTTTCCCGAAGACTCCGTTTCTCCTGGCTTGCTGATGATTCACTTCCCCTCCAAGACCAGTGTGGTGTGGAGTTCGTTGTGGCTCAACTTTTTGGGTACCATCCTCTTTACGGCCATTATCCTGCTTTGTTTTGCTTATACCATTCAGGTGATTTTCCAGCAGAAGAAAATATCTGAAATGAAGACCGACTTCATCAACAATATGACGCATGAATTCAAAACGCCGATCGCGACCATTTCCCTAGCTGCCGATTCCATTACCAGCCCGATCATTTCCGGACAGAAGGAAAAGGTAGAGCGTTTTGCCAACATTATCAAGCAGGAAAACAAGCGCATGAACAATCAGGTGGAGAAGGTATTGCAGATGGCGCGCATTGATAAAAGGGAATACTCCCTGAAGCTTTCTCCCGTCAACCTTCACGACATCATCGAGCATGCGGTGGAGAACATTACTCTGCAGGTGGAAAAGAAAGACGGAACCGTTAGCACCGAACTGGAAGCCTCCAATCCCGTTGTTGAAGGAGATATGACGCATATTTCCAATGTGATCAACAATTTATTGGACAATGCAAACAAGTATTCTCCGGAAAAACCGGAAATTTCTCTACACACGCGCAATCTACCCAACGGTGTTGAAGTTATAGTAATGGACCGTGGAATTGGCATGAGCAAGGAAGCGCGCAAACATATTTTTGATAAATTTTACCGGGTGCACACCGGCAATCTACACGACGTAAAAGGCTTTGGCTTAGGATTGAGTTATGTAAAAGCCATGATGACTGCCCACAAGGGAGAGATCGACGTCAAGAGTGAACCGGGCAAGGGAAGTAGTTTTATTCTCTTTTTTCCCTACCAGGTAGAAACAAAACATTAACCCTTATCACCCCTTACCGGATTCTCAAAATTCTGGTCCGGTGAGCCTAGAGGGAAACAAGTAAAACTATCTATTATGGCAAATGACAAAATCCTATTGGTAGAAGATGATCAGAATTTTGGGGATGTACTGAAGTCTTATTTGGAAATGCACGATTATGATGTTATTCTTGAATCCGACGGTGATGCTGGGTTGAAAGCATATCAAAAAGGTCAGTTTGATCTCTGTATTTTCGATGTAATGATGCCAAAGAAAGACGGCTTTACCCTGGCAAAAGAAATTCGAGAGCGCGATACGGAGATGCCGATCATATTTCTAACCGCCAAAACACTGAAAGAAGACATTCTGGCTGGATTCAAGATCGGTGCTGACGATTACATTACCAAGCCATTTAACTCCGAGGAACTTCTCTTAAGGATTCAGGCAATACTGAAAAGAAGCCAGCAAAAGCCTGACCCTGAAGATGATATCAAGGAATTTGAATTAGGCAAATTCCACTTTAATTATCCGTTGAGGATATTGACCTACCAGGCTGATAATGGTGATGAAATCAAGGAAAAACTATCGCCGAAAGAAGCTCATTTACTACGTTTATTCTGCCTGAAGAAAAATGATGTTCTTCCCCGGTCAGAAGCCCTGACCCGAATTTGGGGCGAGGACAATTACTTCACGGCCCGTAGTATGGATGTCTTTGTCACAAAATTGCGTAAGTACCTGAAGCTGGATAGCAATATTGAAATCGTGAATATCCATGGCAATGGATTCCAACTGTTGGTAGTGGATGAAGTAGAAGAAGCTGACTCTTAGGAAGGCGGAATGCCTGATTAGAGCTTGGTATTGAAAGGTTCCGGCTTCAAAGCCATAGG
The DNA here is from genome assembly GCA_030433135.1 of Bacteroidia bacterium. GTDB lineage: Bacteria > Bacteroidota > Bacteroidia > Chitinophagales > Saprospiraceae > JABDMH01. The sequence continues at coordinate 3,413 of JAUILF010000346.1, forward strand.
AACAGTATTCAATCCGTGGTCACATCCCTTCATAGTGCGATAGAACTATCTATTACATACATGATCCGTGTTCAAGTTTTTCTGGATGGCAGTCTTGTTCTGAGATTGTCTACCACATAACTTTCAGGATATAAGGATCCAATAGCGCTCAACATCAAAGCAAGGCTGCCCCTACAGCCGTATAGTCAATAATGGTAGCCTGTATTATCTGTCCGAGGAATCAGGACCTCTCAAGAATCGCGGAAAGGTTGTTGATCCGGGTCTCAAGGCCTTAAATAAGAAGCCTATCTCATCACAAAAGTAGGTGCAGGAACACATGATTGTTATTCAACAGCATCATCACTATCCTCCTCTACATTGGCAGGTGCCTGGTGCTCCTCCATTCCATTTTCCGGAGTACTGCTCTCAACTTTGGCAGGTTCAGCGAATGGACGGGGACCAATGAGTTTCTCGACATCAGACTTAAGGAGAACCTCTTTTTCCAAAAGGTGTTCTGCAAGAATATTCAACTGATCACGATATTTCTTCAACAATTCCTGAGCGCGGAGGTACTGGGAGTCAACCAACTTTCTCACCTCGTCATCAATCAGAGTTGCAGTGTCATCCGAGTAAGGTTTTTGAAACTGGTCCTGAGACAATCCATAGAAAGAGATATTTCCAACCTTGCCATTCATACCATAGATCGTAACCATGCTATAGGCCATTTTAGTCACCTGATCCAGATCGTTTTGAGCTCCCGTAGAGATCTTATTAAAGACAATTTTCTCAGCTGCTCTACCTCCAAATGTCATGCACATACGGTCAAGCAGTTGCTCGGTCCGGGTAATATACTCCTCCTTAGGCAGATACTGGGCATATCCAAGTGTACCAATACCACGTGGAACTATCGTCACCTTTACCAATGGAGAAGCATGCTCCAGATACCATCCACAAATGGCATGACCAGCCTCGTGGTAGGCAATAATTTCCTTCTCTTCGGGCGAAATCAGCTTATTTTTCTTTTCCAGCCCACCTATTACACGGTCAAGTGCATAGTTGAAATCTTCCAGGTCAATAGCTTTCTTTTCACGCCTGGCTGCTACCAGGGCGGCTTCGTTGCAAATATTGGCAATATCGGCCCCCGCAAAACCCGGTGTCATTTCGGCAAGAATTTCTGGTTTTACATCACTACCTATTTTAATCGTTTTCAGATGAACCCTGAAAATCTGTTCCCGTCCTTTCAAATCCGGACGATCAATACCTATCTGGCGATCAAATCTGCCTGGTCGCAAGAGAGCACTATCCAGCACATCCGGCCGGTTAGTTGCTGCCATCAGTATAACTCCCTTATCCGTACTGAAGCCGTCCATTTCTACCAACAGCTGATTAAGTGTATTTTCCCTCTCATCATTACCTCCCGGCATATTGTTACGTCCCCTTGCACGGCCAATGGCATCAATTTCATCAATAAATATGATACAAGGTGCCTTTTCTCTGGCCTGACGGAACAGATCTCGCACTCGAGAAGCTCCAACTCCTACAAACATCTCGACAAAATCAGAACCAGATATCGAGAAGAAAGGAACACCGGCTTCACCGGCAACGGCTTTTGCAAGCAGGGTCTTACCGGTACCCGGAGGTCCTACCAGCAGTACTCCCTTGGGAATCTTGCCTCCCAGCGCCTGATATTTCTTGGGATTCTTGAGAAAATCAACAACCTCCATGACTTCTTCCTTTGCCTCATCGAGACCAGCTACATCCTCAAAAGTCACATTGACTTTCAGATTACTGTTATCAAACAGGGTCGCTTTTGATTTTCCAATATTGAAAATCTGCGCACCCGGACCACCAGCTCCTCCACTCATTCTGCGCATAATGAAAAGCCAAATCGCTACAATCAGAAAGATTGGTAGCAACCATCCCAGCATATTGCCCCAAAAATTGACTTTCTCGTCGTAGACTACATCAATCTGATTTTCAGGCTCCAGTGATTCGTTCAGCTGTCTCAGCTTTTGCTCAAAAGTCTCAACTGAGCCAATATTAAATGTATAGTTAGGGCTGTCGAGGTTAAACTGATTTTGGTTTGCCTTCGAATGCCTTGGACTACTCAGTCTATCCTTCTGGATGTATACATTGGCATACTTTCCATTGATCACCTCCACCTTTCTCACATCCCCTTCCTGCACGAAATGGGCAAATTCTCCAAACGTCATATCCTCATTGGAGGAAAAACTGGAGTCAAAGAACAATTGCGAAGCCAACAGGATCAGGGCAATTAGCCCATAGATCCAGAAAGAATTAAACTTATTGAACCTCTTATTGTCCTTGTTTTCGTTCTCATTATTATTATTGTTCTCCATGTACTTCTTTCCCTTTCTCTAAAGACTCTCGTAATATGTTATTTTCGCGTCACTCCACATTTCCTCAAGTTCATAGAAAGCTCTGGTCTCAGGGTAGAAAATATGGACTATCGTCGAAAAATAATCTACCAAAATCCACCTGGCAGATCTTTCACCCTCCACGTGATTGGGAGTCAGGGTTATTTCTTCCTTCACTCTCTCTTTTACGTGATCTGCAAGTGCTTTCACCTGTGTGGTGGAATCGCCTTCACAGATAATGAAATAATCCGTTGGTGCATCATCTAAGTTGGTCAGATCAATCTTGGTAATACTCTTACCTTTAATGTCTTTTATAGAATCAACAATCAATTCATTCAATTCATTTACACTGATTTCCTTTGAGAGTTGTTCCTTTACTATATTCAAACTTTCTGGCTGTCTATTCAAATTTGTGGTTAATCCTTTGTGTACTAGCTAACAAAACTACTTAAATAAATTGAGTAAAGACCATAACAGTCTCATTGTAGGAAAGGTTCTTTTAGAATTTGAGAAACTCGATTCCACCAATGAATATGCGCTGCAGTTACTAGGTAATAACGATGTAGTGGAAGGAACTGTTATCTACACCCATCATCAGCAAAAAGGCAGAGGCCAGATGGGTACGACCTGGCTGAGCGATGCACATGCCAATCTGACGTTTTCAGTCATTCTCTACCCTACCTTTCTCAGCTCAAATCAACAGTTCTACCTCAATAAAGCGGTTACCCTGGCTTGCATTCAAAGCCTGACCGGGTATTTTGGTGAGGACGTAAAGATCAAATGGCCAAATGACATCTTTGTAAACGCGCGGAAGATTGCCGGAATATTGATTCAGAACATCATTCAAGGAGATCACATCAAGGCTTCGATCATAGGTATTGGGTTGAATGTCAACCAAACTTCTTGGCCTGAAGACATCCAAGCTACTTCCATTCAAAAGCAGACTAATGAAGAACATGCCATTAATGAAATTGGTGATTAATTGAAAGTTGAAATCAAAAATAAAATATTCGGCTCTCATCTCAACAAGATTCTC
>JAUILF010000347.1 GCA_030433135.1 Bacteroidia bacterium
ATCTTGTTGCCTTTTGATCCCAAATCAGAAGTATGATCATGATCCTATTTGCCATCAAGTCACTTTGGCTCATGTTGGGTAACAGCGAGAGCATACTTGTGGCTTATTTGCTCTTCTTGGTACTGGCTGTTGGGCAGTTGTTGTCAGACAGCAAAAGTCAAACAGAGCAGTATTGGAAAGTAGATCGATTGCGATCACAGGAAAGAACATTTGACATTCTTGTTGTGGAACAAGGTGCAGGTCAGGTAAAGAGACTGAGGTATCCCGGGGGTGAGTGTCTGGACAGCGTAGCGGTTGGCTTCAATCCTCATGAAATCGCCATTTCCGAAAACCGGCAAACAGCATTCGTCAGCAATTTTGGGGTGGAAGACTACGACAACACCTTGGGTATTCCCGGAACCACGATTTCTGTGATCGACATACTATCGTTTGATGAAATCGCGGTTCTGCCTACCTTTCGGCACCATCTAGCACCAAAAGATACACTGAAAGCACCTCACGGGGTGAAATTACATCCAACAAACCGATCTAAACTTTTTGTCAACCTGGAGTATGGTGACTCTATGCTGGTTTACGATGTAGGGACGCGTCAGATCGAACGTTCCTTTGCCGTTCCGACCGGTACTCATAATTTTTTCTTTTCTACCCTGGGTGACACCCTTTGGCTGTTTTCGGCAGAGATGGGAGTATTCAGAATGGATCCTACTACGGGTGAAGAAACGGGACATTTTCCAACTTCGACTGCTGTACGGGGGATCATTTTTGCTAACCAGGGAAAGGAATTGATCGCATCTTGCCAGGACGAGATTTATATCATTGATACCAGGCTTATGGAGGTCCGCCGGCACTTTTCAGATTTGGGGGTACAACAAATCATTTACTCCACAGCATCGGCGGAGGGCAAATATATCCTGGCACCTTGCCCGTATGATGGGGTGGTACTGGTATTGGATGCAGAGAATGGAGAGGTCTTACATCGTTTGGAGACCGGTCGAGCACCAATTTACGTGCAGATCGCTCCTGATCCCAATCTGGCTTTTGTATCCAATGCGTTGGACGACCACATGAGTGTGATCGACTTACGTGATTTCTCTTTTACGGATTTTGGCAAGGTAAACAAGCCGAATGGTTTTGCTTTTGTGGAGTGAGGAATGAAGTGGGAGTAAGGTCTCAAGGATCTTAAACCCGGACTATGCATTAGGCCTTTCTATTACGAGCCAAATATGCTGCAAATACGGGCACATAAGCACTTTTGACCCCGAGTCCTCGGGGCCATAATGGTAACCATGGCCTACCCACCCGCTTTCGCGGTTCCCTCATTTCGAGCACTGTCGTACTCGACTCTGCGAGATCATTCGGTCATGAGTCAAAAAGCACTTGGAGCCCCCGTCTTTATTGCCTATTTGACTCTCATGACGAAACCCCAATGAATAATCCGGGTTAAATTATCAAACCTTAAAGGCCAGGGTGGTAATAGCGGATGTGAGAGGTAAGAAAGAACACCTGTTATTGCAACTCATACCGTCTTGCATTGTTGAAGTCTTGCAGTAATAATAATCACACCTGCGTAACAAAATACATCGACACCAGACCTTTGCCTTTGACTTCTATTTGTCCCCGGGAAGTAAAGGAAAGATTGGAGATTCCTTTGACCAATTCGTAGGTCGTGGCGCTGATATTGACTTTGCCGATCTCACCATATGATTCCATGCGGCTGGCGGTATTTACGGTATCACCCCAGACATCATACTGAAATTTTTTTACGCCTACGATACCCGCCACAACCGGGCCGGTATGGATGCCCAATCTCATCTCAAAAGCAGGCAAATTCTTGCTATCTCTTTGAGTTTTTCGTGCCTGCATAAATCGTTGCATTTCTAGTCCCGCCAAAATAGTATTGTGCACGGATTCTTTTTCGGGTACGGGAAGACCTCCTGCAGCCATGTAAGCATCACCTATCGTCTTGATCTTTTCTATTTGATACTTACCAATAATCAAATCGAATGCTTTAAAGCAGGTATCGATCTCAGCCACCAGGTCCGGGGCAGTCATTCTTTCTGAAGCTTCGGTAAACCCTTTGAAATCCGAAAATAGAATAGATACATTTTCATATTGCCGAGCCATTGCTTCACCTTTGGCTTTCAGCTCTTCCGCTATTTCCGATGGCAGAATATTGAGTAATAATTCATCTGACCGATCTTTTTCCTGTTGGATTTCCTGTTTGGACCTGGTAATGTATCGATTGCGGCTAAGAAGACCCACCGCAATGAGAAACAGCAAGATCCCTGACCCCAGGAGAATGTTACTGGTCTTTTCCTTTTGGTGAACCTCTTCCTGATGGGCTAGTTCAATCCTGGCCTGATCTTCCACTTGCTTGAGGCTGTCCCTGAGCCTGTACTTCTCATACTCCATTCTTTGCAGGGCTTTGGCCGTTTCTGTAACCTTGAGGCTATCCGAAAGGAAATTATATTCTTCGTAATAGGGTAAAGCCAATTCTAAATCTCCTCGTGCCCTGTGGGCCTTGTACAAACAATCACAAGCTTCTCTTTGACTAGCTATATCTCCAATTTTCTGACTGAGTTCGTAGCCCTGGTTGCAGGTTGATATGGCCTCTGAATTGCGATTCTGAAATAGATGGATCTTTCCAATATTGATGATGGAGACAGCTTCGCCCTGAATGTGGCCTATCTCCCGACTTAGCTGCAGGCTCTCGCGATAGTGCTCCAGGGCTTCACTGAATTTATGCTGATTGGCGTAAATTACTCCCATTGAAAAGAGGCCATTGGCAAACGCGTTTCGATTGCCGACTATTTCCTGTAAGCGCTGACTGCTATCCAGGTATTCCAGGGCTACATCCAGTTGTTCTTGATCGCCGTATACGTTGCCTATGTTGGCGAGCAGATCAGCGATACCACTTTTGTTTGCTGTTTGATCAAAGATTTGAAGAGCCTGCTCGTAGTAGTTTAATGATTGGCTGGGCTCATCATTTTTACGATACAGATTTCCTATGTTGGTCAGGCAATCGGCTAGTTCGTTGAGAGTTCGCTTATCACGATAGATCCGCTCGGCTTGTTGGTGATTCAAAACAGCAAGGACAAACTCACCCTGGTATTCATAGATGATGCCCAGATTGGTTCTGGCTGATGCCTCCAAAATTTGGTCACCTAGTTCCCGGCTCATGTCGATAACTTTTTCCAGAGTATCGATTCCTTCCTTGTATTTGCCGACATTAAACTTGGTCGCACCAAGATCTACAAGCAAGTTTGCTTTTTTCTTTGGTAAATCGCTCACAACACTGATGTCAAGAGCATATAGCAGCAAGTCACTAGCCAGCTGGAACTCTCCTTGCAATGCATAGACCTGGGCGAGTTGTTGCAGTGCATTGATGTTTTGCAACGGATAGTTGTTTTTTGCAAAAAATACCTGGGCTGGTTGGAGGCTGGCCACAGATTCCGTAAGGTCACCCTGGAGAAACGACAGGATTCCGGCATTGAGTTGAACGGAAGCAATACCATAGGGGTAATTTAGTTCTCTGAACACCTGGATACTGCTGTCCAACATGATTTGGGCGGTGTTGTAATCATACAGCTTTTGATAAATCTGCCCCATATTCATCAGGGTATTGGCACGATTAATCGCACTGTTGGCATCAAAATACTGGAGGCTTTCCCGGTAGTTTTCCAGAGCAAGCTCAAGCTTACCCTGGCGATCATAAATCATACCCAAGTTGTTAAGAGCATTAGCCACACCTCTTTCGTTTTCAATAGTCCGCTGTATTTCCAGGCTTTGGTTCAGATAATCCGCTGCCAGGGAGTCCTCACTTTGGTTCAGGTAACTGATCCCAATGAGATTCAGGGCCATGCCTTGCCCATAGGGGAGGTCCTTGTCGCTAGAAAATGACAGCAGTTCAGAAGCGAGGATCCTGGCGGTATCAGGATCCTGATTCAGGTATCCATAACCGATGAATAGATTGAAGGCAAAGGCACGAGAAGAATCGGTTTGGCTGGTGTCCTGCCAGACAACGTAGAGTGAATCGACATTGGGCTGTGCGTGTGCTGGGTGCAGATTGAGGCAGAGTAAAGCAAACAGCAATTGAAGCCATCGACCTGACCAGGTATTTCGGGTCTGAACCATCACATTTTGCTGAGCTACAGATGTTGAAGTCAAATTATTAAACAGTGTCTCCATCAAGATACCACAAAAGCATGAACTCAAGTATCTTTCCTTCAGACGATAAGAGGTCAAATTTAGGTCGGGAGGATAGAAAAAATGCTTAAATTTGTGGCCGCTATTGAGCAAGGCCGCGTAGTTCAATTGGATAGAATATCAGATTTCGGCTCTGAGGGTTGGGGGTTCGAGTCCTCCCGCGGTCACAGGGAAACAAAGGGCAACTTTTCGAGAGAGGAGTTGCTTTTTTTATTTCCAGGAATGTTGAATAAAAGCTGTAGCGGGAGGATGAGAAGTTTATCCCGACCGAAGCGTCGGGAAGTCCTCCCGCGCCTGGTCCTGACATCGCCTTGGTGATCGTCAGGGGTCACAAGGAAACAAATGAGCAACTTTCGTAAGGGAGTTGCTTTTTTACATATGGGAGATAGAACGAAAGAGCAATTGCCTCTAATCTGAATCTACTAGCTTATAACGTTCTAAATACTGTACCTCAGAGTTCTCGTTGGAAATTGTGCTATATAAATATTCTCCACCAAAGGAGTAAAGCCTTTTACCTACTCTCAATATTTGAACTCGCTTAAAATCCTGATCGTAGATCAAGTTTAATAGTGAACTGGGATCATCCGATGGTGCACGCAATTTGGATCCACCTGCTTGCAGGACATATTTACCTTCACAATATAGTTCTGTCTCAAAAAGTTGTGCTTGATTTTCAAAATGTTCGTGCTTATCTTCTGAAGATCCCATCGGTTTGGGGATTTCAAACCCATCCAATCTTTCTATTTTTGATAATAGTGTACCCTCTAGGTCATAAATATAATAATCAGTTGAAATCGGAAAATTCACAATCAACCTACCTCTCGAAAACAGAATTAGGCCAATTATAGTAACCATAATTAACCCCTTGATACTCATTGGGGAAATGAATATCGATTGTACCAATGGAGTCAGTTGTCAATTCATAAAATCCCAACAAGGGATAAGAATAATCAGTTGAGCTGACACTGGATCGCAATGGGAAGTAAATCCTACTTCCCACAAAAAACATCGGCGCTGAATTGTTTTGACTTCTACTTACCTTGATCCCGTCAAACCTTGGGTCATCCTGGGTTTTATCCTCAAAATCGAGCAGTAAGTTTCGCTTTCTAGTTTTAGTATCCATTATCCACAATCTATCTGGCATCACCTCAAGCATGAAAAGTGAATCTGGACTGTGATATAGTATTGAAGCCAAGTCCGCCAAACCATCTTCTCCGCGGTATTTAAGACCAATCTTCTCCAGAAATTTATTTGCTGTTACATCAAATCGCCATATGTCGTGGATTCTTGGATCATATCCAACATAGAGATGAGAGCAATCATCTTTGAAAATAGAGAACCTGTTAAATGGCAATTGAACCCACATTCCAGGGAAGTCATACGCACTTTCAGTTTGTACAGCGATTGTATCAATTTTGAATTGCAGGAATTCTTCTACTATGGGAGTAATCTCTGAATCAGCATTGTGTTTTCTTGTACAGGATGTAGTAAACAAGCTTATGGCCAGAGTGAAGGTTGTAAGGATGGCGATAAGAAATTTCATGTCTTGCTTTTCATAGATGCATTTTGACGGCATTATGGTGTCAGACATATGGGCTGATAGATGATTGGAGTCGATTACACAACATTCAGCCATAGATGACAGGCTGGTAGGATATGTTGCATCAGCAACAAAATACGATTATATTCGTTCATATGATAACTTAAATTATCAAATGACAGAGATAACTGAAGTCGACACAACCAGGGAACACTATCAAAGGCTCCTCCAGGTCTTAGGGCAAGACTATGATAAATTGGAGATCGAAAGCTCCTATGATTTCATTCGGTTGGCTGCGAAAGGAGTAAATGCATTGGCTATTGAAAAATTCAGGCATTACTTCAAGATATCCAGAGAAGAAACAGCACAAATACTTAACATTTCTTCTCCTACTTTGTACCGTTGGATAAGGTCAAGTAAAAACCTTGAAAAAAACTACGCAATCATATTATTTGATTTAACTGATTTGTTTCTCTATGGAATTAGCGTGTTCGGTAGTATGGAAAGCTTTCATAAATGGCTTGATTTACCGAATACTGCACTGGGAGGACTTGAACCAAAGGAACTTCTTGAAATACCAGGGGGAATTTCAAAGGTAAAAGACATTCTGGGCCGGATTGAACATGGCGTTTATAGTTAGTCTATGGTAGTTTTTAGAATTACGGGTTCGAAACATGCCGGAGATATTTCAGGAACAGGTGCTGCTCAACATGGTGGAAGGTGGAACAAAAAGGGAACTCCAGTTCTATATACAGGTGAAAGCCAGGAGATAGCATTGCTAGAAACGATTGTTCATACACCTCCTATGCTAGTCCCAAACCTTGACTTGCTCACCTTGGAAATCCCTGATTCTATTCTTGAACTAGAAATCAGTAGCCTTCCCGGGAACTGGTCAAAATATCCTGCGCCAACAGTATTATCTGTGATTTCTGAAGAATGGATAAGTGAAGCCAAATTTATTGCTCTTAAAGTCCCCAGCTGTATCATTCACAGTGCATATAATTATATCTTGAATTGTAGACATCCAGAATATTATTCAAAAGTGAGGATTCTGGA
>JAUILF010000348.1 GCA_030433135.1 Bacteroidia bacterium
TCCCTGCTTCAAAGGTACTTTTGATAGTTCAAGTCAGCATTTCCTCTAATCTGACTGAGTTCAGGGTTTTCGGAAAAGCATGGAAACCCAGCCATTTTCCAGTTTGGTGCCCAGACATTGAAGGGAAAGGCCACCGGTTTTTTCTTCCATGATTTTCCGATCTTTTTCCAGGTATCCGGAGGTAATTAATTTACCTTTTGGTTGAAGAACGCGAACCAATTCATCCAATTGATCTAAAATGGTATTTCTCGTGATATTGACCATAATGAGCTCGAAGGTGTTGTCAGCAAAACCGGTGAGATCACAAGCCAGGACACATTCAATCTCCGGTGTTTGATTGAGAATAATGTTCTCCTTTAAGTTTTCAAATGCACCTTCATCGCATTCGACTGCAGTGGCCGTCTGTGCATTCATCTTGGCAGCCAGTATAGCCAGGATTCCTGTCCCTGAACCATGATCTAAAATAACTTTGTCGTCATATTCAATTTCCTGCATCCATCCGATCATCAGTCGAGTGGTTTCGTGATGACCAGTGCCAAATGCCATCCTGGGCTCAATCAATATCTGATGCTCTACTGCTTGATTGATGTCATGAAAAGGAGCCCTAATCTGACAAAAATCACCGATGAGTATTTCATCGAAAGATGACTCCCACTTTTCGTTCCAGTTTTGGTTTGCGAGAGTTTCGACTGAGTAATGAAATGGTAGGTGGGCTTTGAGCGAATCAATCGTCTGAAACAGTTGCGGACCTGGATTGTTGCCCTGAATGCCGGTGATGAAACCATCTTCAGTTTCGGCAAAGGCATCAAATGGCAACTCTGATAGCAAGGCAATCAAAGGGTCTCTGGATTCAGGAGGAGTTAGGAAGACAAACCTGGTGTAGAACTTCATGATTGTTTCGTCTGAATTTTGCAGGGTAGACAAAAATAGTGCTCTGACAAAACAAAAATTATAGTTTCATTCGGTTTCTTTTCAGTCAGGTCCTCGTTACTGCTCAGATCGCGTAGCTTAATCTATGCTCCTTCAAGTGCCTTGACCTAACTTAAAATACTACCGAATGATTCCTCAAATCTTTATTGTGTCCAGGCAATAGTTATTAGTTTTGATGCACTTTGACATGAAATAATCCCGGTACCATAAATCATTACTATGAAACTGCTTGACGGTAAGGCATTATCGATTCAGATTAAGGAAGAAATCAAAGCCGAAGTGGAGGCGATTAAGGCTTCGGGTGGTAAAGTACCACATCTCGCAGCTGTCCTGGTGGGAGAAGACCCGGCCAGTCAGTCCTATGTACGCAGCAAGGTAAGATCCTGCGAAACCTGTGGATTTGAGTCAACATTGATTCGAAGGCCATCGGATATCAGTGAGTCTGAATTACTTGAGATTGTCCATGGATTAAACCGTGACCACGCTATTGACGGATTCATAGTGCAATTGCCCTTACCCGGGCATATTGATGAAAGCAAGATCAACCTTGCCATTGATCATCGCAAGGATGTGGATGGATTTCACCCCGTTAACGTCGGCAGAATGGCTCAGGGTCTGGACAGTTACCTGCCGGCCACACCATTTGGTATTTTGCAGATGATCAAAAGAAATGAGATTGAAACATCTGGTAAACGTTGCGTGGTCTTGGGGCGATCCAATATTGTAGGCACTCCGATCAGCATTTTACTCTCCAGAAAGGCCTACCCCGGTAATTGTACGGTGACACTTACACATAGCCGGACGGCAGATATCAAAGCCGAACTTTTGAGGGCAGATATCATCATTGCTGCCATTGGGATTCCTCACTTTGTCAAAGGTAGTATGGTTAAAGAAGGTGCTGTTGTGATAGATGTGGGCATTAACCGGGTCGACGATAGTTCACGACCCCGGGGATATCGACTGGTTGGTGATGTGGACTTTGATGAAGTAGCGCCAAAGTGCAGTTATATTACACCAGTACCTGGAGGGGTCGGGCCAATGACCGTGACATCGCTTCTGATGAATACCCTTCGTGCGGCTCGAAATGAAGTTTACCCTGACTAGACCTGGATAGTTACACCTATTAAAAACCCCCGACCATGCAGGGGCTCTATATACCACAGATTTATCAGGTTTATAATCTGAAGAATTTGTGGTGATTCAAATGTATGGTAAAAATGGGTGCACATTGATTTTTTAACATTCGGGACCTCTGATGAATATGAAGAATAACGGTGTCTTTAATCGTATCAACTTTTCGGAAGATGTGTACAGTGATGCATTAGTGCCATGATATATATGTGCGATATAAATATGTTTCATCGACACAATTTTGGCTGTGTTCAAGGCATTATAGATGTTGTATTTTGATGGCAAGTTTCATCGTTTGACTCAATCATTGTTTTTCCTTACTGGACTTTATTTGTGATTAGAGAAATGATCTCTTGCAAGAAATGAAACCATAGTTATCCTTAGTTAAACAGGTATCCTGTTAAAACCCACAAAGATTAAGTGCCTGGGGAATTTCCTCCGGCACTTTTTTATCTTATGCCGATGAAATCAGGATACTTTTTGTTCTTAGGCATGTTGTTGGCTCTTGCTGTTCAGTCAACAGCACAAACACAGCAGGATTTACTTGATGTATTGAAATCCGTAAGTGTATTACCGGAAGTTGACCCATTATATCAATCGCAAATGCCGGGTGGCGATTATCTGGTTTTGCTACGCCCTGGTGACAGGAATACCGGACAGGGTACGTCCTATGACAACCGGGCCTTCTATGACCTTTCTGACAATGATTTTCGCTCCTTTCCCAAACCGGTCACTATCATGAATGAAGGCGATGCCAGTCAATATGGTTTAGACCCCACTTTTCTCACATCGGTATCAGTAAAAATGGAATCCGACCAGGCTAATGTGATGTTGACCAGCAGGATACAGGAGGGCGATGCATTTTATCGTGGTGTTTTTACCCTGCGCCGGGAATTCAATGGTTGGGAAGTTACGGGCAAAAATGTTCAAACAAGGTAATATATATACAATGATGAAAAGTGATAATTCCAGAAGAGCATTTCTGAAAACCGGTAGTTTGGCCGCAGGAATATCTCTTGTTTCACCTTTCGATTTTTGGAGAAATACCGATGCAGAAATGGATAGAATAATGATCGACGACCTTAACATGATTGGTGCCTATGGATCCTGGGCTGCCAATATAGTGGGTGATAACACCCCCATGTTTTCCTTTCGAAATGACCACTATACCAATGTGAGATCATGGCAGTCTTTGGCAAAACAAATGACCATGGATCGTATCGCTTCTCCTCAAATCAATGGTGTCCCTGAGGTTACCCTGGAAGATTCCTATGAATATGATGGTCTTGCTGTCGAGGAAATCTCATGGCAATTGCCCTATGGCCCTGTCACCAAAGCAATCCTGCTCAAACCAGCTAATGCCTCTGGGCCGTTACCTGGGATTGTGGCACTTCATGACCATGGAGGGAACAAATATTTTGGTCGCCGAAAGATTACCCGCACTTCTGACGATCAACATCCCTTAATGAGTGAGCATCAGGAGCACTACTATGAAGGTAGAGCCTGGGCTAATGAGGTGGCAAAAAGGGGCTATGTAGTACTGGTTCCGGATGCCTTCACCTTTGCCAGTCGTCGGGTTCTCTTAGAAGATGTTCCTGAAAGAATCAGACAGGGACTTACCGATAATGATCCTGAAAATCCAGAAAATATAGAAGCCTATAATCGCTGGGCTGGTGGTCATGAGCATATCATGGCCAAGTCATTGTTTTGTGCCGGTACTACCTGGCCTGGAGTGTTTTTTGCGGAAGATCAGAAAGCTCTTGATATTCTGGCTTCTAGAAATGACGTGCAGTCTGATAACCTGGGCTGCGCCGGTTTATCAGGGGGAGGACTTCGTACTGTCTTTTTAGGCGGTCTGGATGAGAGAATAAAATGTTCAGTTTGTGTTGGTTTTATGAGTACCTGGCGCGATTTTCTTTTGCATAAGTCTTTTACCCATACCTGGATGGCTTATGTTCCACTCCTTCCACGGGAATTGGATTTTCCGGAAATCATGAGCTTAAATATGCCATCCTCAGTGCTGGTGCTTAATGATAGTGATGATCAATTGTACACCCTACCCGAAATGGAAAGAGCGGAGGGTATATTGAATTCGGTTTATCAAAAGGCTGATCTGTCTGATCATTTTAAGTGTTCTTACTATCCCGGGCCCCACAAGTTTGACCAGGCCATGCAGCTAGAGGCCTTTAACTGGTTTGATCAATGGTTGAAGTGATGGTGGGAAAAATAGTCTCTATGTCCTCAGCTATGGACGGTAAAGAGAGTACTATGATTTTCAATTGACCGTAAATGGCTCTGTCAGACGCGAAACGCTGCCATTGCCATTTTCAATGGCTTCCAGTCGAAAATGGTAGTCGCGACCATTGTTGTTCTTTAACTTGATTTGATACAAAGCGTAGTTGTTTGGGTCACTCTTCTTCTTGATGCCGGATCTTTGTATAATCTCGGATGGACGATATAATCGCTCTGTACGCATGTCGTCAGGTACCCCCCTCATTAGTCGGAAATATTTAATGTCTATGTCCTGTCGGTAATCAAAAGTTATTAGTACAGTAGAATCAATATCCTCGGCATGGTAGAAGGGAATGTCAGGGATATAAAGGGATCTGAGTAGAGAGCCTGACCTCACCTTCGATCTGGCTGTCAGGCCATGTTGGTCGGCAGCCTCTATTTGATATGAGATGCTGTCACCCGGTCCAATCAGGGTATCAATCCATTGAGACAATGAGTCAGTATTATGGCTGGCCAGAAGAATGATCGTGGTATCCGATGGCGAAATTCGGTAGAGCCTGTGCGAAACCACATCGACAGAAGGAGATCCGTACCAATGAACCTGTACCTCATTGTATTGATTGACTACACGGCTAATATAAGGTGCTGTGGGAGGGTATCTGTCAGGTAAAATGATCTGGATACCATCTGAAAATCCGGACTCATTACCATGAAAATCCCGCGAGGTGATCCAATACCATCGTTCCGACTGCATGGTTTTCGGACTAATCGTATCTCTGATCCTGGTGTAAGTCCAATCCCGGTTGGTTAGAAGAAATTTGTCACCTCGTTCGTAATCACTGTAATAGACTCTGTAACCACTTAAGTCCGGATCCTGGGGGGGCATCCATTTCAATTCACTGGTGAAGGTGATACTGTCAAATGAAATCTCGACTTGTGTCGGAAATCCGGGAGGTTTGGTGTCAATAAGGGTAGCCAGTATGCTGTTGCTTTTTACGGGGGGTCCATTACGATATAGGGCTTCAACAGAATAATAGTTAATGGCCATAGCATGGCTATCTATGAAGGTTGTTGTTCCGGATTCTAAGTACACCGGAGTCAGTCTTATCGGATCGGAATCTCTCGACGGAGTGCGATATACATGGTAGCCAGTCACTTGTCTCCGTGCGATAGAATCTGACAATCTCCAGGTCACTTTAACTTTACCCCGGTCCGATAATTCAAGAGCAGACTCGATATAAGGTGCTACACGGTGATAACAGGGAAGTACGGTTGTGACTTCAGAATGTGGACCAAACTCACCCCACATATCTTTCCCGTAAAACCGGTATTCTGCTGTATCCAATCCAGTTACCGAGTCGAGATAGTAGAGTACAGCATCACCCGATTCATAATTGATTACCAGAGGTTTACTATTGATTGTCACAAAGGGTCCGTTGCGTATCCGTTTCTGTAAATAATAAGACGAGTAGTAGTTGGCAGACGCATTCATGACTCCGGACACTCTTACAAGCTTTTCCTGGCATACGCCAAATGGTGCCTGAGGTCTGGGTAAGTGCTCAAACCAGGGATAGGATATCTGTAACTGTGCAGGAATCACATCTCCTGCGTTGGCCTGAGTGGCAATCCTAATCGTAAATTTTCCGGTGGTATCCAGATCAGGAACATCCAGGGCCATTCCCAGACTTTTACTCAGATTGAAATTTTCCTGCAATCCAAACAGAAGTGCTACCATTTGCCATTGCAATTCGTCCGGGTCTTCTGGAATCGAGAACGTAAGAAACTTTTCAAATAGAGTGAAACATAGGCTATCACTACTGCTGGTAAGGATCGGCAGGACGTCTTGTCTGTCTTCGGGGGTTATATGGTGTTGACTTCGCAGGGTTCCATCAGCTGCGTTATAGATATGTACAGTATATCCCTGTCGGAATCCAGATGCCAGTAATGAGGGATCTGAAACAGACCACCTAAGTTTTAAAGTGCCGTTTTTGAACTGTGCTCCCATCCTGATCGAATCATTCTGTGCCCAGATTGCATTGCCTGCTATTATGGTCAGAAAGATTAATATGGTAGATCTAGCGAATTTCAAAAGGGATTGCAATATGAGTGGATGAGTATATTTCAAACCCGGGTATATAATACCGGGCAATAAGGGAGTACAGTCCTTTCTTATGATGAGGGACCGTGGCAGTCAATACATCCGGGCAAACACAGTCAACATAGTTTTCCGGAGGTGTCGGATATGATGCTTTGAAGGCAGTCTGATCAGAGAGAAAGTCCTGATAAATGTCGTATATGATTCGGTCCCTTTCGGTTGAAAGAGGTCTTGGGGCATAAGCCGGCACCCTGCTGGTAATGGTCCGGGGTGTTAATACAGTTGTATTGCTGGTTCTGGTAACCAGGTCGTCCGGACGACAGGTAAACTTGATTTGTTTCCCATAAGGAATGTATC
>JAUILF010000349.1 GCA_030433135.1 Bacteroidia bacterium
GGTCGCTAACTCCGATTCTGCTTGTACTCTGAATCTGAAATGTGTTCACATAGTCGATACCTTCAGTGGTTCCGTTAAGATCCACTATAGGATCAATAATAGCATTCAAGGTAGTATGGACGGCATTGACCTGCTGTGCCAGGAAAGCAGAATCCACTTTGTTTTTCAGGATGCTGGTCAAAGCAACAAAGCCCCCGTTTGTCAGATAAATAGTATCGTTGCTGATGCTTAAAATCTGATATTCGGTTAGTGAAGTGACATTTCTTACCGCCAGTGTGCCATCCGTTTTTTGTACTACGATCTTATCTGCGGAGTTATCGGTCTCAAGTCCAGAAATTTTGGCGTTGCCTTCGACCTCAAGGTCCTGAGAAAATGTGTTGACTGCCAGTAAAAGTAGAACCGGTACGATTCTTACGTGTTTCATTTTAGTGGGGTTTTTACGCTTGATACCGGTGATCAGGACTTTTAAGTTAGGAAGAAATTTTGATTTTACCGGGTTGCTTTTTGGATCAGATGGATTTCGGAGGACACTATGTTCATGAGAAGATCACAGATTATTATATAGTTGCTTTAGTCAACTAGTTTTAATATTTTGTTCTCAAGAGCAACTAATATGGATGATATTGCCCTTATCCGGTCGTTCAACCGAAGTTATACGCGAGTACTGGGGTTGTTAGATGATCATATTCTCGACAGTGAATTCAGTCTCAGTGAAGCGCGAATTCTCTACGAAATAGCACATACACCCCAGATTACCGCTCAACAGCTGGTTCATAGGTTACCCATTGACAAAGGCTATCTCAGTCGTCTCCTTAAAAAATTAATGAAAAAGGGGCTGGTAGAAACAGTAAGCTCGGAAGAGGACAAGAGATATAAGTTGTTGTTCCTGACGGAAAAAGGTCTGGACCAATACCGGCAACTGGACACTTTATCAAGTGGACAGATTGCCTCCTTGCTGGATGATTATAACCCTTATGAGAGAGATCGATTTGTATCTTCCCTGGGGCAGGTACTGCAACTGCTGAATAGGAGGGAGGGATTTACAGTCGACGACATACGGATCAGGAATCATTTTGTTTCAGGCGATATTGGGTTCATCATTCAGGCTCACGGAGAGCTGTACGGAAAGGAATACAATTATGGTTTTGATTTTGAGAAGTATGTTGCCGAGGAAGTCAATGAATTTGTAAGCTCATATGATGAAAGGCGCAGCAGGATCTGGATGTGTGAACACAATCGAAACAGGGTTGGCTTCCTGGCTCTTCAGGACAGGGGTGAACTGGCTCAGTTGCGTTATTTCTTTATTCTTCCGGAGTACCGGGGGATAGGTTTGGGAAATGAGCTGATGAATCGCTTTATGGACTTTCTGAATGGTTGTGGATATAAGGGAAGTTATCTCATTACTAACAGTCATTTGACACCCGCCACATCGCTGTACAGGAAGTTTGGTTTCAATCTTCATCACGAGAGTATGTCAAACGCTTTTGGGGTGGAGGTATCGGAGCAGGAGTATAGGTTCCAATTTCAGGGTCAATCTGTCTGAGATATCTCTGATACTTTGAAAAAATCCCGGTTCTGATTTAGCGCTTAATGGGTGGAAGGGTGCATAATCCGGGTTAATGCTGAGGTTTGACCTCTTTTGAAATATGGTATCTTGTCCCCATGATCAAACCTGAGTTACGCACGGTAGATGTGGTGAGATATGTTCATCCGTTACGTGAAGGTGGGTCCTTGCCTGCTATCGTGGAGGCCGATGATGATTTTCCATATGTGCTCAAGTTCAGGGGGGCAGGCCAGGGCAAAAAGGCACTGATTGCCGAAGTAATTGGTGGCGAGTTGGCCAGAGCGATGGGATTAAGGGTTCCGGAGCTGGTATTTATGAATCTCGACAACTCTTTCAGTAAAACTGAACCTGACGAGGAGATTCAGGATCTGCTTAGGTTTAGTGTGGGGTTAAATTTGGGTCTGCACTATCTGTCAGGTGCTATTACTTTTGATCCCTTGGCCCATGAAGTGGATTGGCTGACCGCTTCAAAAATAGTATTACTAGATAGTCTGATTTCAAATGTAGATCGCACTTATCGAAATACGAATATGCTTATCTGGAAACGTGACCTTTGGCTGATTGATCATGGAGCCAGTCTCTATTTTCACCATGCCTGGAAATCCTGGAGAGAACATGCAGGAAAGTTGTTTCCTGAAATCAAGGACCATGTCCTACTTTCCAGAGCCAAAGATCTCGTGAATACGGCAGTACTTCTAAAAAATTTGCTTAACCGGCAAATACTGGAAAATATTGTCGATGTCGTGCCGGAAGATTGGTTGATAGAGGAATCTATGGATGTCACACCACTGGAAAGGAGAGGGGCATATGTCGAATTTCTGGAAACCAGGTTATCCAATATTGATTTATTGGCTAAAGAAGCGTCTGATGCGAAATAGAGAGGTGTATGAGTACGCTTTTATTCGATTTGTTCCCAGGGTAGAACGCGGCGAGTTCATTAATGTGGGGGTTCTGGTTTTCTGTAAACGAAAAAACTATTTGGGTATGAAGTACTTCCTGGATATGAATCGGATGCGAGCACTGTCTGTACATACGGATTTGGCGGTGATGGAAGAATATCTACTTGCATGGAATTTGATTGTACAGGGTAAGTCTGAAGGAGAACCCATAGCTAAGCTGGATAAGGCGAGTCGATTTCGGTGGTTGACTGCCACCAAGAGCACGATCATTCAATGTTCGAAAGTGCATCCGGGGCTATGCGATGATCCTGACAAAGTTTTACAGGATTTGTTTGCAAAGTATGTAATCTGATCTGACCAGACCTGCTAAGATGACCCGGTTAAAGAGAAACCGAATGAAACTATAATTTTTGTTGTGTCAGAGTACTAAATTGTAGGCATGAAAGCGATTGGGTTTAGGACTTCACTACCTGTTTCTGATTCAGGATGCTTCGTGGAATTTGAAATGGAAAAACCAAAGGCTACCGGCAGAGACCTCCTGGTAAGAATCGAAGCAATAGCTGTTAATCCGGTAGACTATAAAGTGCGGCAAAATAGCGCCAGGGATGAGGTGCTCGAGACCCCGAAGATTATTGGATGGGATGCCTGCGGTATCGTCGAATCGGTGGGTGATCAAGTGCAACTATTTCAGCCTGGTGACAGTGTTTTTTATGCTGGTGTTATTGATCGTACCGGTTGCAATGCTGAGTATCAACTGGTTGACGAGCGGATAGTGGGACGGGCACCTGATCACCTTACGTCGGCTGAAACTGCAGCTATACCATTGACTGCACTCACAGCCTGGGAGTTGTTTTTTGACCGGATGCGAATTGAGGAAAATGGGGGTAAGGATAAAACATTACTTATTATCGGTGGAGCTGGTGGTGTAGGTTCAATAGCCATCCAACTGGCAAAGAAGCTTACTCAGCTAAAAGTCATTGCCACTGCTTCAAGGAGTGAAACCACTGACTGGTGCTATAAATTGGGAGCGGACCTGGTGGTCAATCACTATGAGCTGCTTCCACAATTAGAAGAGCATGGTTGTACTGAAATAGAGTACATTGCCGACCTTGTGAACACCAACTATTACTGGGATGCAATGGTGGAACTAATAGCACCACAGGGTCATATTGGTTCCATTACCGGTTCATCCGAACCCATTGCAATCAATAAATTGAAGAGTAAGAGCGTCAGCTTTTCCTGGGAATTTATGTACACCCGTCCCATGTTTAAGACCAACGATATGATTCGCCAGCACGAGATTCTGAATCGGGTAGGAGAGATGCTGTCTGAAGGTTTGTTAAATACTACGCTCAACACAACTCTGAAAGGACTTACTGTCGACAACCTTCGTAAAGCGCATGAAATGCTGGAGGGTGGTAAAACGATCGGCAAGATTGTACTGAACCTTCAATAGGAAAGGCTGCTATATCCAGTAAAAGGAGCTTAATCCATCATGTATCCCCCCCCCAAAAAAAAGGCCCGTGCAGTGTTGCACAGGCCATATTTTCGTTGGAAAAATGTGGTATTACATCATGCCACCCATTCCTCCACCCGGTGGCATGTGTGCATGACCGGCACCACCTTTATCTTCCTCTGGTTTGTCATTAATGACGCAAGCAGTGGTCAGTACCATTCCGGCAATAGATCCCGCGTTTTCAAGGGCAATCCTTGTCACTTTGGTCGGATCGATTACACCGGCTTTCTTAAGGTCACCGAACTCACCGGTACGTGCATTATAACCAAATGCATCTTTACCACTGGCCACGGACTGCAGTACTACAGATCCTTCAGCTCCGGCATTATCGGCAATAATACGAACCGGGGCTTCCAGTGCTTTACGTACAATATTGATACCTATAGTCTCATCCTCGTTAGTTCCATCCACACTCTCCAGTGAAGAGATAGCTCTGACTAATGCTACACCACCACCGGCTACAATACCTTCTTCAACAGCAGCACGTGTTGCATGGAGTGCATCATCCACTCGATCTTTCTTTTCCTTCATCTCAACTTCAGTGGCAGCACCTACATAGAGAACAGCCACGCCTCCGGCCAACTTAGCCAGTCTTTCCTGAAGCTTCTCGCGGTCATAATCAGAAGTGGTAGTCTCAATCTGTTGCTTGATCTGATTGATTCTGGCTTTGATCTGGGTCTCGTCACCACCACCATTTACAATGGTTGTGTTGTCTTTGTCAACGGTGATTTTCTCAGCCGTACCAAGGTGCTCCAGTTCAACATTTTCCAGCTTGTAACCTTTTTCCTCAGAGATAACAGTTCCTCCGGTAAGGATGGCAATATCTTCCAGCATGGCCTTGCGACGATCACCAAAACCAGGAGCTTTAACAGCAACTACTTTCAATTGAGCACGCAGACGGTTTACTACCAGTACTCCCAGAGCCTGGCTTTCAATATCTTCTGCAATGATCAACAGAGGCTTGCCGGCACCAACCGCCTTTTCCAGGATAGGAACAATATCCTGCATATTGGAAATCTTCTTGTCGTGGATTAGCACAAATGCATTCTCATACTCGGTAGTCATGCTGTCAGCATCAGTAACAAAATATGGAGAAAGGTATCCACGGTCAAACTGCATACCCAGGACTTCGTCTACATAAGTATCAGTTCCCTTGGCTTCCTCAACAGTAATTACACCGTCTTTGGAAACTCGTTTCATGGCATCAGCGATCAAAGAACCAATTTCTTCGTCGTTGTTGGCCGAAATAGATCCAACTTGTTTGATTTTTTCAAAGTCGTCTCCGATCACTTCAGACTGACTGGCAAGATCTTCAATGATAGCTTTTACTGCTTTGTCAATGCCGCGTTTCAGATCCATTGGGTTAGCGCCTGCAGTAACGTTCTTCATTCCCGCAGTAATCATAGCCTGAGCCAGAACGGTAGCAGTAGTAGTACCATCACCTGCGACGTCAGAAGTTTTAGACGCTACTTCCTTAACCATTTGTGCACCCATATTCTGAATTGGATCTTCCAATTCGATCTCTTTGGCCACACTAACACCATCCTTGGTGATTGAAGGGGCTCCAAAAGCTTTCTGAATTACAACATTTCTACCCTTTGGTCCCAGGGTTACTTTTACTGCATTTGCCAATGCATCAATGCCCTGTTTCAACTTTTTCCGGGCATCATTATCGAAGCTAATTTCTTTAGCCATTGTATATTCTGATTTTAAATTTTAAAATTATTGAGATTGATTCTGGTAGTTTGGTTGGACAACCTTTTTCCAGTTTTTACTTGTCGAGAATAACCAGGATGTCATCCTCTCTCATGATCAGGTAATCGGCACCTTCATAGCTGAGTTCCTGTCCGGCATACTTTCCATACAGAACAATGTCACCAGCTGCCACGGTCATCAGATTTCCATCCTTACCGGGTCCAACTGCAACTACTTCACCTCGTTGTGGTTTTTCCTTGGCGGTATCAGGTATAATGATTCCCCCCTGGGTCTTCTCATCAGCCGGAGCAGGTTTAACAACTACTCGATCGTTGATTGGCTTCATCATATTTATAAACTTTTGTTTTTAATGTTTAGGAAAATGGTTTTAACATCCCTTGTCACCACACTTCTTGTGCCATTTGTTTTTTCCTGTCAAAATTGCAGATACTGTCCGTAATCTCTCCTGAGATGTGGCAGGTATGCCGTTTTCTTGTCAGTTCGTTGTCATTTTGACACAAGATGACTAGCATTGGATATGACAAAAAAAAGACCTGATAACAGAGCTATCAGGTCTTCAATTTTCTTGATTCTTCTATTGAGAAATCAGACTTTCTCCTCCACCGGCAGATCCAACCATCAGTGTTGTGATAATACACAAGGCAAAAAGGGTAATGGCCAGACCCCAGGTAATTTTTTCAATGAAATCGGTAGATTTGGCAGCGCCAAACATTTGATTGGCACTTTGACCTCCAAATGTTGAATCTACACCTCCTCCCTTTGGGTTTTGTATAAGTACAGCTGCCATCAGCAATAGGCTGACAATAGCAATCAGAAATGTCATAAATGTTACCATCGAAAACTATTTTTTTTGCTCAAGCTCCTCAATTTTCTGCGCAAAGAAAACACTTTTTTCCGGTATTATCAAGCGGAGCTTTTGGTACATCTTAATGGCTCTCTTTGTATGTCCCTGGTTGGCAAGGAGTTCTGCAAGGGCTTCCGAGACAAGAGCTTCATCCGCCCGGAGACTCTCCATTTTC
>JAUILF010000350.1 GCA_030433135.1 Bacteroidia bacterium
ATAGTACATATGGTATACCGATACATCAGACCCAATCTTGGGATGTCCATCGGTAAAAAGGAAGTCTATCCTGCTCTGGTGGTCTGTGGCCACTTTGAGGTAGGGTGGATTTTTACGGCCTTCATTGTCCAATAACACAATGTCATCACTCCAGGTTTGTCCCTCGTCGTCAGAATATTTCATGTATTGCCACCAGTTGTCAAACGACCGTGTCGGCCCCACCTTTCTGCCGATCAGGTAGATCCTACCGTTCTCTGCCTTCAGTTGCACAGGATTTGTATAGCAATAATTGTAGTACTCTGTTTCCCTGGCAACTATCCGGGATTCCTCCCAGCTGGTGATATCTTCTGAATCAGCGCTTTTGCGCAAATAAATATTACCATTGTGCTCATTGTAAAATGCCAGTAGTTTGCCATTTGGCAGCACCAGGATGGAAGGCACATTATGATCGTCAACTTCCAGTGTATCATGTAGCACAAACTGGTTCAACTGCTCCGATTCCAGATCTTTTGAACCAATGCAAACATCTCCGCTACTGTTGATATACCCAAAGTAGATCTGTTCTTTTGCCCCGCGATGATAAACTGCCCGCGGATCGGAAAACCAACACCAGGCACCGTCCCGGATGAGCAACTCTTCATTCACAATTCGTGAGTCGTCGGTAGTTTTTTCTTCAGAAACAGTTGAACATGCTAGCAACAGAAGGTTCAGAATCAAATAATGGGCATGTCGGACGATCATAACAGAATGCTTTGTTTGGCAGGCAAATATATCAAGCAAATATCGTTATCGCGACGGCAGCGCTATTTCGTTTACGCCTGTAAAAAATGTTAAACTGGAAACGACACCATAAAAGTTAGGTTAGAAGCGGACGGTCAAGTGTCTTTTCTTTGACTAAAAAGCCATTCTAGCAACCCTGGCGTTGCCTTTACTTCTTGCCAGATACCATGCCCTTTGTCAGGATACTCGGTATAGCGTGGATTTCCTCCTGCCGCTTTAATTGCATTGATCATATCTCTTGATAACTGTACCGGAACGGACTTATCATTCTTCCCATGGAAAGCCCAAATTGCTACCTTAGTGAGGTCCGGTCCATACTTAGGATCACCTCCTCCACAGATTGGAATGGCAGCTGCAAACATTTCCGGATGTGCACTAATAAAATTCCAGGCCCCATAGCCACCTCCTGATATACCCACTACATATCTCTTCTTTTCATCAATTTCAAATTCTCGTTCCAGTTCAATAATTGCCTCAAAAACCAAAGAATCTATTGAAGGATAATATGGGATTCTTCCAAAACTCGTCCCCTCCGGACTTTGAGGTGCAAACAGAAAGGCAGGATACTTGCTCCTGTTGTCGTCTCCTGCTAGTAGAGGTACAGGTTGAGAAGAAAGCTGTTTGATGTTGTCATTTCCATGCAATCCACCATGATGTAAACTTACCACCAAGGGATATTTTTCCTCAGGATCATGATCCAGTGGTTTAAGTAGCCGGTATAGCAACGTATCCCCATTGCTGCCAATGAATTCTCTTGCTTCAAACTGTTGCGATAGCTTCACGGCTAGTTCATAATTCCGCTTTTCCCAATGTTGATTTGATGCCCCTTCTGCTTTCAATATGGAACTTTCACCGGTGATCATTACACCATAAACCAGCAGGAACATGGTGGCAATTGCCCCTATTACTACCGAACCATGTTTCAGATATCTTGGCATGGGAGTACTGTGGCTAGTATCATCGATAACGTCCAGTTCGGATATGAAATTCAAAATGTATAATGCAGGCACAATATTGGCCACCAAGGAAGCCCATTGGCTTATTTTCTCCAGAATAGCACTTGCTTGTAGATCGACCGAACTCATAAACCAAATAATAGAACCGAATAATACAGCACTAATTAAGAAAGTGAATAATCCTGCAACCCTTAGGCATATCCTTTGGCCAGCGATGGAAAATACCAGGGTTAGCCCATATACAATACCGGTTCCGAGCATGATAATCAGTGCAGGTAGATAGTAATTCATGAACTGCACTGAGCCTGACATGGAGTACAAGATTACAAACGCATAAAGGTTCGCTATGGCAGCGATAATCCCTGAGACAAGTGTAAACTGATACCTTTTGTAGTGATAGTACTTAAGCACAAACAGTGAGCCTACCAGCGCAATAACATTTGTCACCAATGCCCAGTCGAAAAATGTTTCAAGGCTATACATTCTAGGCCCCAACTGGAAACGAATAATGCTATTCCACAATCCAGCTACAATCGTAGCCCCTAAAAAGAATATTCCAAAGAAGTAATATTTTTTACTCATAACGTATAGAGCCCAAAGCGAAATATGAGGACTGTACATCTTAGCACCAATTGCCAAGAGTAAATGAACTAAAAATCAAATCGCCTTAGTTGAATATACGAAATTGTCTCAAGGTTTCATTTAGGGAAGTCCTATGAGTCCTTTCTATACCAAAAGCAGCCGGTCAATAAGATAATTTCCTACTTCTGATATTTTATCATTGAGAGACGTTGGTGACTCCACTATTCAACTTCATATTTAGATAGGTGTAGATCATAGCCCACATTTCTGCCTGTTGACGATTTGTAGAGGCGGCACCGTGTCCTCCCTCAATGGTTTCATGATAGAATAACGGATGGCCCATGTCAATCATTTTTGCGGCCATTTTACGGGCATGACCAGGATGAACCCTGTCATCTTTGATTGAGGTAATGAACAACGTCTCGGGGTATTCTTTATCCTCAAATACATTGTGATACGGCGAGTATTTTTTCAGGTAGTCCCATTCTTCATCAATGTCAGGATTACCATACTCACCAATCCAACTGGCACCAGCTAGCATGTGTGAATAACGTTTCATATCTAAAAGCGGTGCTCCCACAACCACTGCTTCAAACAAGTCCGGCCTCTGTGTAAGCGCTACCCCTGCAAGCAGACCACCATTACTCCAGCCAAAAGCTCCCAGGTAATCGGGCGATGTAATCTTTCTTTTGATGAGATCTTCCGTTACTGCATAAAAATCATCATAGGCTTTTTGACGATTCTCCTTGATAGCGGCCTGGTGCCAGGAAGGTCCAAACTCACCACCACCCCTGATATTAGCAAGCACGTACACACCCCCTTGTTCCATCCAACCAATACCCCTGGTAGCGCTGTAATAGGGTTGCTCTGAAGAATTGAATCCACCATATGCATATACCAACGTGGGATTCTTACCATCATACAGCATTTCCTTATTTTGCACAATAAAATATGGCACCAAGGTTCCATCCTTGGAAGTGGCCTGGTGCTGTTGTACGATTAATCCATCGGTATTGAAAGCCGACGTGATTTTTTTGAGTGTAATTTGTTGCTGATCATTTAAGTACACCAGGGAGGTTGGGGTAATCAGGTTGCTGTAACGATAAAACAAGTCATTTGAACTGGCACTTGAACCTAGTAGAAAAATACTACTAAATTGCGGTACCTTAATGGCTTCTCCTTTCCAAATACCATCAATCAATTGATACCTGCTTAATTTATTTTGCACGTTTTGCATGTAATTGAGTAGTATGAAATCCTTGGAGGCAGCCATTGAAGCAAAGCTCGACTTCGAGTCTGGTTGAAATACAACATTAACCTTCCTGGTGTCTTTGAAGGATTCATCCAGATCAAAACTGATTACACTACCAGCTTGAAATGTTGATCCATCAACCACCCAGTCTGATTGCAAAGCAAAGATCAATTCATTTTTATGTAATTCCTGAAACTGGGCATCCAAGGGGTAGTCGATTTTCTGAAACTGGTCACTGTTCAAATAATACAACTCCGTTTCGAATGATGATACCCATTTATATAAGAAGACATACTGTTTATTATCTGAATATAAGGTAAACGGCCAGATGCCGGCTGCCAGTGTGTCCATTTCATAGACCTGCTCTGCATTGGCCAAGGGTGTACTTCTTTCCCATCTTTTTACGATTCGTGGATAACCTGAAGTAGTTAATGTACCCTCACCAAAGTCGGTTGAAATGAGTAATGTGTTTTTATCCACCCAGTCTGCTCCACCTTTACTAGCCTCTATATAAAATCCGTCTTCAACGAAATTTCTAGTTTCTGCATTAAACTCCCTTATTTCACTTTTGTCTGTGCCACCATCCGATAAACTAATGAGACAGAATTTATGCTCTGGAGCTAACCATCGAGCACCGCCGAAGACCCATTTTCGACCCTCTTGAGCCGATAGTTTATCTAAATCCAATACCGTTTCCCAATCTTGATTCTGAGCTATGTAATCGGTGGTTGGCATTCTTCTCCATACTCCTCGTTCATTTTTTTCATCCTGCCAAAGGTTGTATACATAATTTCCTACAATGGTCGGGTAAGCGATTTTTTCAGGGTCATCGAATGTTTCAAGAAAGCGTGTGTTAAGTGAATCAAACAGTGGAAAGTCGTGAAAAACTTTTTCGGATTCTATGTTTCTTTGCTTAACCCATTCCAGGGATTGGTCACTTTCAATTTCTTCAAGCCATAGGTATTGATCGTTGATTTCAGTTTCCAATGTCTTTTTTTGGCAACTATATATCAAAGCACCCATCAAAATGATAGATAAACAGATTTTCATGATTTTACCTTAAGGTTGCGAGCTGATGTGATAGAGACATTGAACATTCAAAATACGAAAAATCCCATAGCTAAGCCGCGAACAGTTTTAAGATGGTTCTGGACTGACTGATTCATACCAAAAGGGGCCGATCAGGAAGAATCAACTGGCTGATCCAGCCAGGCCTGAACCTGGTCATGACCGTGTTGATGTTTTTGCTCTACTTCTTTAAGGATCTTTTGAAATCGCGGATCTGCTCTTAGATTGTCTAGCATCGGGTCGTTTCTGAAATAAAATACCCACCAGGCTGGGAAAAACTCCTTGTCTAAAACCATCTGTAGATTCCTAAAGGCTTGCTCATTCTCACCTAGCATCGCATACATACAAGCTGCATTATAAGGAGCACCTTTGTACCGAAAATACCCTCTTTCAATCTTCTCGCTATACTGAAGTTCCTTTTGAAATAAACGCCTGGCCTGATCTTCCTTCCCATTCATCCAGTAAGCAAAACCCACTCGATGCAGGACGTTTATTCTTCTACCAAAGTCATCCCGTTCCTCCATTAAACGCACCATACTGAGGGCGTAACGGAACATGCTAGAATAGTTAGATGCAAACATTTCTTCATGGATTAAATCCAAAAGGACCTGAAAATCAACTGTATCAGCCTGGTATCTTCGCTCCAGGATTGCCAGCCTTGGGGCCAGATTACCATTTCTGTGCTCTATTCCCGATAATGAATACTGATAATCCAGTGTATCTCCAGTTATGACCAATTTTTTTCTATAATATTCCAGGGCAATATTCGGGAACCCAGCTTCCAGGTAATAATTCCCTAAAGTTCGGTAAATATCATCCAGCAATGGACCCTTTTCAATTCTTGCTGCCTTGGTAAGGTTTTTAATTCCTTCAACAGGATTATCTGCACCAGTAATGTAGGATTTAAGCCAATAGGCCCAGCTAAAATTGGGATTTACAGCTATTGCCAGGTCGAGTTCTTTAAGAGCCCGTTCAAAATCTGCCTTTGCGTTATAATATTGCCCCCGTACAAAATACCCTTCATCGATCCGAGGGTCGAGTGCCAATGCACGATCAGCCAGGATTAAAACCGAATCTAAGTAGTCTTCTTCGAAATAATTAGATCCAAGCATTTCCTTCTCAAAGTAAGCAAGCGCCATACCAGCATAAGCCCTGGCGTAACCAGGGTCAAGCGCTACAGCCTGTTTGTAATACTTCATAGCTAGGTCAACAGCCTCAATACCTGCAAGTTTTTGCCATCGCTTCATATGCTCATTTCTGCCCCGCAAGAAGAAGTCATAAGCGGTAAGATTTGATGTTTCCTCTGCCTGGATCAGCTCTTTTTCCGCAGGAGTGATAGTGGAGAACAATTCACCGGCAATGACCTGGGCGATCTCGCTTTGTACTTTGAATACGTCACTGATATCCCGAACATAGGTATCGGCCCAAACATGATTGTCGGATTCACCGTGAATCAACTGTGCGTGTATCTTGACCTGATTGCCCTGCTTTTGCACGGTTCCTTCCAAAAGGAAGGCTACCTCCAGTTCTTCCGAAATCTCGCCCGTGCGCTTGGTGGTACCACGGTACTTCTCGGTGGAAGTCTTGGAGATCACCTTTAGGTCGGCAATTTTTGAAAGATTGTTGCGGATGTCTTCCATCATTCCGTTTACAAAGTATTGGTTTTCCTTATCAGCACTCTCATTATCAAAAGGCAATACCGCGATTGATTTATCCACAAACTCCAGACTTACAGATCCCTGATCACTATCCTTAGCTTGACTTTGGAAGTATACATATCCCAGAAACAGCAGTAGAGAGATAGCCACCACTGAAAAGATCAACTTGCGTTTTGAAAACGAGGCCTGCTCCTTATATACAGACTGTGTTGACGATACATATTCTCGAATACGAGATTCAATATCATCGACTGCCAGCTGGTAAACTTTCATGGGCTCTTTCACACCTTTCAATTCCTTTTCCGCTACCAATGAGGTGTAGATGCCCATTTGGTTTGCCACGTTACGATGTACCGTCTCAGATACCAGAATCCCGCCTACCGGTGCCATCTGTTCCAAGCGGGAGGCTATATT
>JAUILF010000351.1 GCA_030433135.1 Bacteroidia bacterium
CCGGGGAGGTGTTTTGTCCTGACCATAACTTTTGGCTTATTGCTCTCTCCCCTTGTGTCCTGCCGACTGGGAACTGCCGACTGAGAACTGAGAACTGCCGACCGCTCAGTGCAGGCCTGAAAAGCATTATTAATTAAGTTTAATAAAACCCTGCCGATATCCTGCGGTATTACTTCAATTTCAGGAATGGACTTGTCAAGGTCAAGTTCGTACTGGGCTTGAAATGATTTGTCCTTCGCCCGAAATCCGTGGTATGCCAACCTTATATATTCATCACAAAGAGCATTGATGTTGGTTCTTTCTTTTTTTCCGTCGCTTCCCCGCGAATGCAGAAGCATGGATTTGACAATGTCTTCCGCACGTTTTCCGTGGTGAGTAATTTTACTTTCGTTGTCTTTCAAGATATTGAGGATATCCTGGACTTCACTCCAGTCTTTATTTTCTATGGCATCAGATACTTCCTGTATTAATTCCTGATTGACGTCAGAAAAATTATTGACAAAATTTAAAGGGTTTTGAATTTCATGGGCTATTCCAGCAGTAAGCTCTCCCAGTGAGGCCATTTTTTCGGAGTGTATCAGTTGTGTTTGAGCAGCTTGAAGTTCATCGAGTGTTTTTTCAACACGTCCTTTGGCAAACTCCAGTTCGCGGAAGTCTTCATAGCGTGCGTACGCAACGGAAAAGGAATTTGCCAGAGCCATTACCAGTTCAATTTCATCCTGGGTAAGTCGATCTACACTACCGACATACAACATCCCCTGCTGGAAGGGAACCATTTGCAACACCAGGTGATCAGGTGCCTCTTTTCCACCTACATACCGCCGTTCATTTTCCACCAGTTTCTGATCGATCAGGGTTTGGGAGAAGGAGATAAACGCTTCCTTATTCCATTCTTCGCGGTAGATTTTCTGCTTTCTCCATGCCGCAACCGTTGCCTCAAAAAGAGGAAGTGTGTCATAACCTGTCCGCCAGGTGGCCAACGACTCACCGTCCGGATTGGACAAATAGGCGTCTATTTTGTTGACTGCATCATCCATGATTAAAACTCCACATCGAAAGAAGGGCACTCCTAAAATTTTGAGTTCCTTCCAAATTAGCGGTGTGATGCGGTCGAGATCGTCGGAGGTACGCATCGAGGCAATTTCTGCCCTTACCCGCTCCAGAGCAGCTTCAATTTGTGCTTCCCGAGCCTGCACTTCAGCTCGTTCGACATCTAAGAAGCGGGTATAGGCTTGGTTAAACACGTTGCTGAAACGCTCAATAATTTCATATATCTCATCATGTTGCGGTTCGATGGACGACACGAAGAGGGCTCCAAAATCATTGAAGGAATTATAAATATGAATCTGCTCCGGTTCGCTCATTCCCCTGATTACTTCCTTAGGCATTTTTGCCATTTCGGTATGGTAGAAGAGATAGTCATCCATCCCTCGTTTAAGGTCTCCTGACAAGTCGTAATATTTTCGGGAAATTCTCTTTCTCCAGAATTTCCAATAGTCCTTTATAACCTTGTAGTCCGTGTAAGGTATTAAGTAGGATTCTACATTTCCTTCAGGATTGGCTGAGTACCAGGTCACTGATTTATCTTCTTCGTGATATATCCATATGACACATCTTGCCAGGGCAAAATCCAGGTTAGTGAGTGTAGCAAACATGGTGGCGAGCACATTATTCAGTTCATCCGATTTGTGCATTGCCATTGAACTGGCACGCACTCTTTCCAATGCCGCTTCAATCTGTGCTTCACGTGCCTGTGCTTCTGCCTTTTGCAGATCTAGGAATCGGGTGTAAGTCTGTTCAAAAACTTTGGCAAAGCGGATAAAAATTTCGTGGTCGTCCGGGGCAGGCTCCAGAGTGATGAATAACAGATACCCAAATTTAAAATAGGCGACATGATCTATTTGGTAGTCCGGGAAGGGATGGCCGGCAGCTTTTATTTCATCCAACATTTCTCCCAATACTGGTAGAGTCAACATAAACTCATAATGATCGCTGCATTTTTGACCTGAAAACTCCTCGATGTAGAGCGATTTGCCCTTTTGACCCTCTTCATAAAATACACGGAAGAATTCTTCCCTTGGGGTGGGATAGGGGGGCATGATTCCTACTTCGGTCCCAAACCACTCCTGTGATTCATTTTCACCGTAAATATTGAAGGCACAGCCCCAGGTTTTCGTGCCTAGATCACGCACTTGTTGATTCAGAAGGCTGGACACTTCGGCGAGTTCATCACTGTGTTGCATGGCCATCGTTCGAGATCGGATTCTTTCCAGAGCGGCTTCGATTTCAGCTTCTCTGGCCCTTAACTCAGCATTCTTCAAGTCTTCAAATCTCGCATATGCTAGTTGGAAGGCATCGGCAAATCTCTTGGTAATCCTTACCTCTTCTTCATTGAATGCTTCCTCTTTAAAAACATAGAGTCCACCCGCATGGAAGAATGCACAATGGTAGTAGTGGACTTCATCAATATCCGGCTGCTTGAACTCCTGGTTGTAGCCGATGCCATAGTATCTTTCCAGATCTTTTCCTTCTAAGGTATACTGAAGACTTTCCTGTTTTTGCCAATGTTCGAAGATAGCTTCCAGTAAGGGATGGCCCTTGAGGCTTTCCGTTCCCGCTATCTTTGCTTGGAGACCATCCTCTGTCTGT
This sequence comes from Bacteroidia bacterium, assembly GCA_030433135.1. GTDB lineage: Bacteria > Bacteroidota > Bacteroidia > Chitinophagales > Saprospiraceae > JABDMH01. The sequence goes on from JAUILF010000351.1 coordinate 2,650, forward strand.
ACTGAAGTCCAGACCTCAACCGCTTGCTTCTCTTCCTGGATGATCCCGATCCCACAGCGGATGGTCTTGATAGCCAGATTGTCAAATTGGGCAATAATGGTAGATACGACCTGGTCCAGATCCTGACTCTCGTGCATGGCCATGGTACTGGCACGAACTCTCTCCAATGCCAGTTGAATTTCCGCTTCGCGAGCCTGTATTTCGGCTTGCCGGACATCTAGAAACCGGGTGTAGGCCTGATCAAAAGTCCGGGTGATTCGCTTCAATACCGGGTAAATTTCCTCCGGAAAAGGTGTGAGATTAATAAATGACACCAAGCCCTGTTTCATCCTCGCATACACAAAATGTACCTCCTTATCGCTGCGGATGGCTTCCTTGACCGGCTGGGGCAACTCTTTCATACCCGTGTTTTGAAAGAGGTAGTCTGTCCATTCCGTGTTTTCCTGACCTTCTAAATGAATGTTCAGAAACTCCTCATCACTTTTCCAGAATTCCCACCATCTGTGTACAAGCCAATGATCCCGGTTATTAAAATCATAGGGTCTAGGATGCAGATTGTTGGTGTTTTCTGAGAACCAAAGCTGAATCTTATTATTCGGCTGATCGAAAATCAGCAGCGCTGAACCCCAATGAGCTATTTTCAAAGCTTCGACTTCATCATACATTACACGTACGACTTCACTCAACTCAGCCGTACTTTGCATGGCCATAGCCCTGGCCCTTACCCTCTCCAGTGCCTGTTCGATCTGTTGCTCTCTTCGCAACAGGTGCACTTCCTCTCTCAACTTTTGAAGTTCGATGTTTTCAGCTGTCATATCTCCTTACAGGTTGTTCCTCTACCACTTCCGACTGCAGCATCAAAATACGGAATTATGACAGGTAGAGGAAGTGTCAGGCTGATGTATGGCCAGTCAGCCCTTTCTGGCCCTTTTTCCTGAGATCCTGGCCCATTTTATGACCGGAATTTCTTTTTTAATACATTATGACGTAAATTAAATAGCAAGTAAAACAGCTCCACGAGCAATACTTCTGAGTTGTTTAATATCTGTACTAATGCAAAAGAAGAGTTTACTTTTTCTATTTGTTACTTTGATGTTATGGGCTTGTAAACCAGTTCAATATCCTGCGATCACAGAGTCACCTACAGAGGATTATCGCTATCATGAGTTCGTCTGGCACGAATTGGGCACTGCCAATATGACCCGGGCCAGTCAGTTCTATAGTGACCTTTTTGGCTGGGAAATCAGCGAAGTGTCCAGGGCAGACCGGGATTACCGCATAATTACTAACAACGGCAAACCCATTGGCGGTATCATCCGGATTGCTAATGGCCAAAAAAATCAGTGGGTAGGTGTGCTATCTGTCGAAGATGCCACTGCCAAAATGAATGATGCGACAACCAATGGCGCAAATGCACTGGTGGGAACAACTTCGATTCCGGGACGAGGTACTATGGCAATCATGAAGGATGGCCAGGGAGCGGTCTATGGTATCATGCATTCGCAAAGTGGGGATCCGCCACGTTCGCGAAATGAAAACGAATGGCTATGGATGGAGCTTTGGTCGGATAATGTGGATGAATCCGTCCAGCACTACCAGCATACTTTTGGTTATGAAATCACCGAAAGGGAGGATGATGGCAAGCCATACTGGGTCATGACCACAGATGATGTTCCGGCTATGGGTGTTACGAAGAATCCAGCGGAAAATATGACAACCCAGTGGATACCGTATATCAAGGTAAGTGATCCGGCTGCCATGGCAGGCAGGGTTCGGGCTTTGGGCGGTGATGTTATTCTCCAACCGAGAGATGATATACGCAATGGCACGGTCGCAGTGGTTACCGATCAGGATGGAGCTATTTTTTGTTTGCAAAAATGGGATCAATGAAAAAGAAACAACTCGCAACAACCATAAAGAAAATAATCCTGGGCTGCAGCCTGTTGATGATGGTCAGTGTGATGGAGGGCTGTGCCAATATGCATATGTCAACAAGTGTGGGTGTGGGCATGAGTTTTGGCCCCTATGGTCCCAGTGTGCGTCCGGTCATGAATGTGGGAGTGTATAGCGGGGGCAGATGGTGAAGCCGGTGGCCGGAACGGGTGGCTAAGTTTGTAAAGGGAAAAAGAACTCTAAGATTTCGCAAGTAAGCAAGTAAGAAATTGGCAAGGGAAAACTACTGTTGAACCATCGTTAAACTATTGTCAAAGACCGCCAAACCACCAGAAACTGTGAAAAGCTCATTGGCCATTTGGCTCCTTAGCTTGTTGGCTTTTGTCTCCGTATAATTGAACCACGCACCTATCTTTTTATGTCAACGTATTTTATGAGAGGATACCCTGGAACCTGGTATGGTACCCGATCCGCCAGTCTCAACAGCCTTTGGCTGGTTTATCAACCTCAGGTTGGCCCCTGTCTGGGTGCCTGGCACACCTTTATTAAACCACCAGAAACCAGTCAGCAGGCTTCAGTCTTCAGGAAACGACTGCAAACTATCGCAAACTAACCAAAAGGCACAAACAATTTGTCCTGCAACAAATAGTGATTTTGGTAATAGGGTACGTTTTCCGGCAGAATGACATCAAGTGGCAAATAGTTCAATTGCTGGGGAACTGATTTATAGACCAAATATTTTGCCAGGTAGATCAGACTGAGATACCCCATCAGGGCCGGATTTTGGTTGATCAGGTAGTGAATCTTGCGGCTGTGAAGATATTTGAGGTTGCCTTCCAATGCATCATAACCTACCAGTTTGATGTGGTCAACGGCATGATCTTCGAAAAAGGCAGCCATTTTATCTATCCGGGAGGCACTGGTGTAGATCCCTTTCAGAGTGGGGTGTTTCTGGATCTTGCGGGTGAGGAAGGCGCCAAGAGCTTCGGGGTTGTTATAATCCTCAAATTCTACGGTGATGACCTTCACAAAGGGAGCAATTTCGGCAAAGCAATCCCTGAAGCCACGCTCTTTTTCCAACATATGGTGAGCGTTGTGAAAATCCTGTTCCAGGGGGATCATGATCACCTTGTCACCGATTTCACAATGCATGGCCAGAAGGCTGGCAGCCAGCCTTCCGCTCTGATACGAATTGGGCCCAATATAGCAGAGGAAGGATTCGGTGGGGTCTTCTACCAGGGTGTTGATCAGCACATGAGGAATTTCGCTTTCCTCAAGTGATTGGAGCAGGACTTTCCACTCCTTATGAAAGATTGGTGCCACGATGAGTCCATCATATGCTTCCATGTCCACTTTTTGAACCTTTTCCACAAAATCGGCGGAATTAAAAAGGTCAAATTCTTCTGTGTGTACCTTCACGCTGTGCGGGCCTATCTGCTCCAGGGCTTTTTCATAACCAATATGAACCTGGTCCCAAAACGGGTCCATGCCCTGGTACGGAATCAGGCTGCAAATACTTGCCGTCCGGTGTGAACCAGCCAGTATGGAAGCATGTATATTTCGTTGATAACCAATCTCTTTGGCGATGCTCAGGACCTTGTCCCGAGTCTCGACCGCAACCCTGCCCCTGTTGTGCAATACGCGGTCTACAGTGCCGATAGAGACATTCGCCATATCAGCAATATCTTTTAGTCTAGGTATCTTTCTCATCCCGGATCCTAATGTAAGTATTCCAAAAATATTTACCAACTTAAGGTAAAGTTAACTATTTTCGCTTTGCGTGTACCTTAACGCAGCGCTATCGGGGGGACAATCGTTCCTTTTTTTTAAGAAGATGTGTTAACGCACACGCAAGAAACTAAATGCTAGAATATTCACTTTTTTTCACTGCTAAAATTTATGCTATGATGAAATCTAAACGACTCACAGCGCTTCTGATCATGTTGCAACTGGCTGCAGTTGTCTACGGACAGGAGGTTAGTGGGCTGGTTTCTGCAGACAATGGAGAGCCTCTTATCGGAGCCTCTGTTCTGGAGAAAGGAACCACTAACGGAACCATTACCGATTTTGACGGTCGTTTCCAGTTGACTTTACAGGGAGATAATCCCATTCTGGTGGT
>JAUILF010000352.1 GCA_030433135.1 Bacteroidia bacterium
TACACGAAGAAAGAAGGAAGAAGGTTGGGTGCCCGGCAAAAAAAAGTGAAAAAACCTACACTGTCAGGAAAGATCGGATGCCCTACCCTCCAGGTAATCTTCAATCAGAGAAAGATGTTCTTTCGAAAACCCCTGTTGACGGTCATAGTAGCCTTTGGCATTTCGCTGTCGAAAAGCTTCGTACAGGGTTACTGCACAGGCTACCGAAATATTGAGACTCTTGACCATACCAACCTGAGGTATGCAAATAGTACCATCTGCCTGGTCCAGCATTTCGTTGCTCACACCCTGATTTTCATTTCCGAATACGAGGGCACACGATCCGGTTAGATCCATTTCAAACAGATCGGTGGCATCCTCATCCAGACAGGTTGCCAAAATCCGGTCATATTTTCGACGAACTTGCTGACAACACTCTTCAACACTATGAGCTATATGGGCTTTCACCCAATTGCGGGCCCCACTCGTGGTACGCTTTCCCGGGCGAAATTTTTTACTGATCAGATTGGGTTCAGTAAATAGGATATAGACTTCTGCAATACCGATGGCATCACATGATCTGATGGCAGCACCAATATTGTGTGGGTCATGTACATTTTCAAGTATTACAGTGAGATCGAGCTGTCGCCGATAAGCTACATTCAGAATCTTTTCCCTTCTTTCTGGTCGCATGATTCCACCTTACTTGTCTACTGCCTGAAAATGGTAATCTTCAAATTTCAAGACATCCACATGCCTGTTTTCATGGTAAATGATTTCCTCCTCATCACCCAGGACTGAAACCATTTCAAACTGATGAGACATATTGGGTGGGGCAGGTAATGAAAAACCTTCTGAAATGATGGTGCCTGCATGTCGCAAAAGGTCTGAGACCCATACTGCAATATCTTTCCCGTAGTAGATCTCTGAGGAAGGTATGTCACCGTACGTATCAAAGTAGTACCTCTGCAAGGCTTTATCTACCCTACTGGTAAATGAGATAGGTTTTGCAGATGATACATGAACGTGCAGACTTTCATAGTAATCATAATCCATTTTCTGCAAATCCATCCATTGAGGCAACCCAAACACGGTAAGCTCCTGGTCAGCCTTGGCAAAATTAAGCTTAGCCAGTGCTGCAATAATAAAGGGCTCATCGTACCATACTGGCAGTATGACACTTTTGAGACTATCTTCACTTATGATCGTGGTAAGATGTTCAGACAATTCGGGATCACCAATATCATCAATAAGCAATTCCCGAATCTCCTTTACCGGACCTGGCTTTTCTAACTCGCTATTGACATCCTGAAAGTGTGTCAGGGTCTCTTTATCACGGGGGTTGTTCCGGGTAAGTAAAAGTAGTTCCTCCACATCAAACAAGGTCCTTGCATACTCCGTAAGAACAGAAGCGTGCATCTTCAGATCCGGCCTCAAACGAACATAAAATGGGTTTTGCAAATCAATCTGAGTGGTATTCCAGGGTGATATCAAGACCTTTTGTTCCTCAAGTGCATAATTGGCAAGGGCTTTTACATGGTTGGTATGATATGGTCCAATAATGATATCGGCCTCGGATAATACCGGAATATCCATGAACTCACGTTCAAAATTGATATAATCCTCTGTATCAACGGTTGACAATTCAATATTGACATCTTCAACCAGGTTTAAAAGCGCGTATCTGAAGCCAATGTAGAACTCTATCATCCTGATCATGCGTGGATTGAGCCGGTCTGATTGGAACTGCATGTCTTCCGCATCAAACGGTGCCACAATGACCACTTTGTAAGTGTCTTTGAACTGGGAGCTGGGGCCCGTTTCACGGACCAGGATCGGTGGAACTTCGTTTTCAGGAACTACGGTCCACTCTACAGTATCCACTACAGGAACCTCCTCTTTTTCAATCTCTTCGGCAGTATCTGTTGACCCGGACTTCTTACCGGATCCTCCGGAGAAGATTCCGCAGCCCACGAAGAATATCAGAGAAGACAACACAAACAGGAGTCTACTCCCACTCAATCGTAGCCGGTGGTTTGGTACTGATATCATAGACTACCCTATTTATTCCTTTAACCTGATTAATGATTTGACTGGAAATCCTGGATAATAACTCATGTGGTAAATCGCTCCAATCAGCTGTCATACCGTCCCGGGAATTGACTGCTCGCAGTGCCACTACCTGTTCATAGGTCCTTTCATCGCCCATCACTCCCACACTGTGTACCGGTAAGAGCATCGTACCTGCCTGCCAAATCTTATCATAATAACCTGATTCCTTGAGGTTTCGTATAAAGATGTGGTCAGCTTCCTGCAACAAGGCCACTTTATCCGGAGTAATCTCACCGAGAATGCGGATTCCGAGACCAGGACCCGGAAATGGATGACGATCCAAAATATGAGAAGGAACACCTATTTCCCTGCCCACTTTGCGGACCTCATCCTTAAACAACATATTAAGTGGCTCTACCACCTTCAGGTTTAAGCTATCCGGCAGACCACCCACATTATGATGCGATTTTATCGTAACCGATGGTCCATGTACTGAAACTGATTCAATAACATCGGGATATATCGTGCCCTGGCCCAACCACTTGATATTTTCAAGCTTGTCCGCCTCATCCTGAAACACATCGACAAAAGTTTTGCCAATGGCCTTTCTTTTACCCTCCGGATCTGATATGCCTTTCAGTGCATCCCAAAATCTTTGTCTGGCATTGATTCCCTTGATATTGAGACCCATATCCCGGTATGAATCCAGGACTTCTTCATACTCGTGCTTGCGTAGCAAACCATTGTCAATAAAGAAACACACCAATTGACCGCCAATGGCCTGATGTAAGATCGTCGCTGCCACTGACGAGTCAACACCCCCCGACAATCCCAGTAACACTCCATCAGATCCGATTTTACTGCGCAGATTCATAATAGATTCCTCTACAAAGGAAGCCGGAGACCAGGATCCTTCGCAGCCAGCAATCTTGTAGAGAAAGTTCTTTAGTATCTGCAAACCATAAGTACTGTGGGTAACCTCCGGGTGAAATTGCAGCCCGTAGGCAGGGGCATCGAATGCAGTTCCATTGCTGCGATAGATAGCTGTGTCAATATGACCTGTGCCGGCCACAAGCTCAAACATATCGGGAATGGCACTGATTGTATCTCCATGTGACATCCATACCTGACATCCGTCGGGTACATCTTCCAGAATCGCATCCTCGGTGTACAATTTTTCCAGGTTGGCTTTGCCGTATTCCCTCTTTTCCGAAGGTTGGACACTTCCACCATAATGCGAAACCATGAGTTGAGCACCATAACAAATGCCCAAAACCGGAAGCTTACCCATAAAACTGGAGAAATCCACCCTCGGCGAATCATCTTCAGTGACAGAACAAGGGCTACCACTCAATATGAGTGCTTTTACATTGTCCGTTATCTCCGGAATTTTGGTGTACGGGTATATTTCGCAATATACTTCCAGTTCCCGGACCCGGCGTGCAATCAACTGAGTGTATTGCGATCCGAAATCAAGAATTATAACTCGTTCCTTCATTTCTTAGTCTTCTAACCCCCGGCCGCTTTTTTGGATCTTGTCCTCATCGTTAAGTTCCTTAAGCAATTTGTCGAGAATGCCATTTACAAAATCCTTGCTTTTATCGGTACTGTATAGCTTTGACAGCTCTACATACTCATTGAGGGTCACTTTGGTTGGGATGGTGGGAAATCCCATAAATTCACATAAAGCCATCTTCAACAGGATCATGTCAATGCTGGCTACACGATCCAACTCCCAGTTTTCCACAGCAGGGCCGATCATCTTCTCCAATTCATCGTCTTTCGCGGCTGTCTCTATCAGGAGATTCTCCCCAAATTCTACACAGGCCTCATAATCCGGCCGAAAAGTGCGAAACAGTTCCGGTGTGTCGGGAAGTGCTTTGATCGTCTTCTTCATGGCACCCACAATCAGGGACTTATCATCTTCCCAGGTCAGAAAATGATCATCCATATTTTCTTCAAAAAGATCCTCCTTGGTCATGTGTTTGTAGAGCGCCAACAAGATCTTTCGGTCACTGGATTCCCCATCCTGATTCAGGACATAATCACGATACTCCATGGATTTAGCAAATCCCTTATAGTACTTGCGGATAGTATCCTCTTCTATAAGATCCTTGAGGTTGCGTTTATGAAAGACTTCCTGTAAGCCTTCCTCCTTCACCAGGGCCTGGACTGAGCTGTTTTCAAATAATTTGGCGGAGAAATTCTTATCGTCTTCGCTGGGCAGATACTTGGCCTGTTTACGCTCGGTGTCCTCGACCGCAAACTCGGTAGTCTTGATCAGATTGAACAGATTGAACAGGTATAGTTCCTGAGATTTCTCCAGGGAATTGCGGTAAAATTTGAGTGCACTTTCGTTATCAGCTTCGGGATCTCTGCCCATCATATAAAGCGCTTGCAAAACCTTGATGCGAATATTCCTTCTACTTAGCATGTCAAATAAATCAGGTGCACTTAAGAACTCTCTTTAGATAAGCTGCAAATAAACGACTTTTATAAGATCAATGTAAAAAATTCACTACTTAATATAGTCTGACTTTAACTGCTCAAAGCCAGGAAACTTATTATGGTGCCACTTGGCCAAAATCTGGCCGTCTTTCATCAGTAGAATCCCCGGATTCGATCTCACAATCGTTTTAAGCAATATATCGTCTGCTGTACATATGGTAAAGGGAATTCCGGTATCTGTCTTAAAGTCATTAATCATATCTCGATCTGCTCCACCTACTACCAGGATGCTGCTCAAACCCGCTGCTTTAGCCTCTGCTGCCAATGGTACAACCAGTTCTTCAAAACGATCGATAAATTCAGTATCCCAATCATAATCTACCACGGTTTCCACCCTGGTTTCAGGGGTTCTTTCGTAAACATAGGTGGTATCTACGCCTTCTATGATAGTATCACTGATGACGGTAACCGTGTCAGTATACTCCCGGCGTACTTCTTCTCTGTCATCATAATACAGTTTGTGTGATATGAAAAACAGGAAGTAATCGGGATTCGATAGAATTTCATTGGTCACATCACTATCATCAGGTCCATAAATAATGAACTCCGAGATCTTTGTTTCAGGTATGGCCGGCTCTGTCATATTCTGACTGATCACATCCCAGTCCGTTTTGGGATAAGATTTAAATTCTTTGAGGTACTGCTCATAAGGCAACTCCACATATTTTCCCGTCAACTTATTCTTTAGTGTATAGCTAACAATCTGGCGATCAGCTTCAGCTTGTTCCTCAAGTTCTTTTTGTGTCCGAATATTTACCTCCTCCTTAAAGGGTCGAAAATCGGTGTGAGGTAGTGCCCATACTGAATTTCGCACACAATAGAGGGCAAGTATCACTACCATACCCCCTATGATCCATCCGCGTACAGCAGGTGTAAACAATTGATGCATATCCCGATACCTCAACACAAAATACAGTGCTGGCAAAAGCAAGACCAGGTCTTTGAGAAAGGATACCCGGGGTTCCAGTTTAAGAAAGTCCCCGAAGCAACCACAATCGGTCACTTTCATCTGCAATTCGTCATAGGGACCCCATGATGAAAATGAAAAGAAATTAGTACCTGCCGGTACATAGCCCGTCAAATAGGTAAAACCCGTTAGAAAAGTAAAAAACAACACCAGGATAAAAAATGCCCATGAGGTAAACTTACGTCGACTGCCCAACAACAACATGACCCCCAGGACAATCTCAAGTATAATCATGAGAATCGAAAAGGTCAGAGAAAAAGAGGAGAGCCAGGGAAACAAAGGAGCCATAAAAGAGAACATGGTCTCCGAAAAAGTCGATTGAAACTCGGCAAAATATTGTTCCATCTTGTACGCCGTACCCAATGGGTCAATAGCCTTCACATAGCCGGAAAAAATAAACAGCACTCCTGCCCAACTTTGCAGAAAAGTCATCACCCAACTCTTCTTCTTACTATACAGGGCACCTATCACCAGGGTAAGTACAAAGGCAATAGCTGTGATGAGCACGACAAGAGTCCCAAGATTCATGCAAGTGTCGGTTTTTCTTCCTCAATCCTAATCAATGCAAAGATGGCATAATTGATCATATCATAGAAACTGGCATCAGCACCTTCTGAAACGAGTGTTTTGCCTTCATTTTCAAATATTTGCCGCAGGCGATAGAGTTTCATCAGGATAAGATCAGTTAGGGAACTTACCTGCATCAGCCTCCAGGCTTCACCATAATCGTGATTCTTGTCCAGCATTAACTTTCTGGCCGTGGCCAGGCTTTCATTATATTTTGACAATACGAATTCTCCTTCAAGAGGCTTATTTTCGAGATCCACACCTAATTCCAGCTGGATCAATCCCATAACTGAGTAATTCACAATGCCGATATACTCCGAGGCTATACTATCATCTACCTTTTGTACCTCTGACTCCTCTACGGTACGTATGCGTTTGGCCTTGATAAAAATCTGATCCACAATCGAAGAAAGTCGCAAAATCCTCCAGGCTGTGCCGTAGTCCCACATCTTCTTTTCGAATAGGTCACGGCAAGTGTCGGTCACCGTATCATATTGCTTTTCAGTACGAGTCAATGTTCCATAATATATGATGAACAAATATAATTGATTCTATAAATGGATTGG
>JAUILF010000353.1 GCA_030433135.1 Bacteroidia bacterium
TTTTGCCTCTGCCTTCCGTAATTGTTCAGGATCAGAACTTTTTGGATTGTTGAACATCCGAACCTCCAATGGATGGTATCTGCGTATTCTTTTTTCGTAGTCCCTGATCCCCGGCAGTAAATATTTGGATGTTGTTTTACCCATCCACCAAACGGAAATTTTCATGCCACTTCTTCTCTGAGAGCCTTGGTGAAAAATGATCTCTCCTCATAGGTGATGATCAACTCGTATTTGATTTCCCGGGCCAGCTTGTGTAGTTGTAACCGATTCAGTGCATGAATAATACCTGATACGTAATAAACACTTTGGCTGCCCAGGTGTCGGTTTAAGTGATTTTTCATAACCTCCAGAATTTGCCTTTTCAACCACAGGCGGTCTCTTTCATACAGGTAACTTGCATTGTCCAGGAGCAATTCCATCGAACCATAGGACTCCAAATATTTCTGAAGGTCATCCGGCATATCTTCCATACGATATAAAAAACACAGCGATTTCCCCACCCGTTTTCTTTTCAGGTCTTTGACAATTTGTTGCCTCAATACGGGCCAGTCAGAAGCTATGTCCTTGATTCTGGAGAGTAATTTGACATCATTTTCTTTCTGGAAGAAGTCGAGGTACCATTTTTCGAGCTTTTGGTGATCCTTTTCCAGTTTGACCAGTTGCTCAAAAGCCTGGGTTCGTAGCTTCTTTTGTTCGGCGTTCTTGTAAAGGGTTAAAGCCGTTTTATAGCGGATATTCCAATCATATTTTTCCAGAACTTTGAAAAGATTCCTGGTAAAAGGCAGGTCATTTCGATATTCGACAACCAGTTCAAGCAGTTTGGCAGTACGACTTGATTCGGCATACAGGCGGCATAGTGTCAGGACACTATGTGGAAAAGAGCGCTTGCCTGCAATCATGGTTTCTGTCAAGTCCTGAATAATCTGACCTTTCTCCGATGGTAGTCCGGAATGATAAAGGATGTAGTAGAGGTTTAGCTGGTCGTGTATGACGGAATATTGATCTTGCCTGTACAGATGCTGACATTGGTTCCTCAGCGACTTGACCAGTTGCGGGGACATCTCGATGGTGAGAAAGTTCTCCAGTTTTTTATGGGCCTCGAGATAGATACTTGCAAAGGAAGTTTCCTCCAGAAAAGACGGACGGGATATCAAATACTTGAGAACACCGAAAATCATATTCGCAGCTTCCTGGTAATGCTCTTGTGATACCAGATCATCCGATAGGACAAGAAGATCAGAAATATATTTTCCAATCTTGCGGTACTTGATTTGATTCAGCTTTCCTTTGGCCACATGGTTTTCATGCCTCTTGAGGAGTTGATAGTATTTATTGAGATTATCCGCCAGTTCGACATGGTGGGCAAACTGTGTCTTAAGCTTGAGAGCAAAGCCAGTGTTCCTGATGGCATACTGTTTTACAAACAGTCGCAGAGCCCGATCATCCACCTGATCGAGTATCTGGTTGATCTGAATAGTCTGGTTTTGACGTCTCGATTTCCTGGCTTTTGCCTGCCTCTTTTTCTGCTTTTTCTTTTTTTCTCTAATCTGGATCAGCGTCAATATAGAGGCGGCCACATGTTGGCACATTTGCTTCTCCATGAATAGATCACAGTCACAACTCCATTTTTTCACCAGTTTTCTACCTACTACCAGTTCAACCTCATAGACCTGGTCATCATTGACGTTAAATACATGGAGCCCCTTTTCGGCAACCTTATTAATTTCGACCTTTTCACCTTCTACCAGCACACCAGCCTTGTCCAGGTATCTTTCGGGAATATGCCTGAAGAATTCTTCCAGTGGAAACGACTTGGTACTCATAGACGCGCAGAGCTAAACTCTCAAATATAAGCAATGCAGAACTATACCTCACTATAAGTGCTGCGAGGTTCAAAGCGTATTAATGTAAACTTATCTTCCGAGGCGACCTCAATTTCGTAATTTTACCTTCATATGAAGACGCTATACATTGTACGTCATGCAAAGTCGAGTTGGGCCAATCCTTTACAGGAAGATCATGAGCGACCTTTGAACAGCAGGGGCAAAAGAGATGCTCCCTATATGGCTGAAGTTCTGCACGATCGCGAACCAGTTCCGGAGTTGCTAGTGTCCAGTGTTGCTAAACGCGCACGTAAGACCGCCAATTACTTTCGCAAGGAATTTGGAATTGATAAGAGTCAATTGCTCATAGAAGACCGGCTGTATCATGCCTCTCCCGATATGATCCTACAGGTCATCCGCGACCTGTCTGATGACTCTGATATTGTGGCACTATTTGGCCACAATCCAGGAATCACAGATTTTGTTAACGAATGTACCACGGATTATATAGACAACGTTCCAACGACCGGGATTGCCAAGGTGCAGACGGAACTGGAGCATTGGCCTCAAATAGATGTCAGTGATCTGGATCTTAAGGCCTTTTATTATCCTAAAATGATCGGAATCTGATGATGTGGTTCATGAGAATGATCATTCTAACCGGGGTTATCTGTCTGTGTGCTTGTCAGGAAAAAGATACCTTGGAGCCAGAGGTCCTTTTGGATGATTCTACAATGGTGATAATTATGACCGATGCCTTTATTCTACAATCAGCTTTTGGACAAACCTATGGTCCGATCAAAGATAGTATGAGTGAAGTGTATACACAGCAACTCTTTGAAAAGTATGGTATTGACCAGGATATATACGATGAAAACGTGTCATATCGGATGTCGGATCCTGCAAAAATGGACTCTATTTATAGCAGAATCTTAAAACGCGCGGAATACCTGGAGGACAGAATAAGCCGTGAATCAGCCAATTTGCCCCCGGTGCAGAACTAACCAGAAGACATGAAAGGGACGAAGTTATTAGTGATTGATGACGAACAGGATGTGTTGGACTTTATTATGTACAATCTGAGTAAGGAGGGGTACGAGGTTCAGACAGCCACCAATGGGGAAGAAGGTGTGGCCAAAGCAAAGGAATTTGACCCGGACCTGATCCTTTTGGATGTGATGATGCCGGACCTCGATGGTATTGAGGTTTGTCGCCAGTTGAGAGAAGATGCATCGCTCAACCATACGTTGATCGCATTTCTGACAGCCAGGGGAGAGGACTACACCCAGATTGCTGCATTGGATCACGGTGGAGATGACTTTATTGTGAAACCCATCAAGCCCAGTGTCTTGAAGAGTCGGATAAAGGCACTGTTGCGAAGACAAAATAGGGTGTCCGATGAGGAAACGACCATATTGACATTAGGAGATCTAAGGCTTGATCGTGAAAAATTCAAGGTGAAACTGAAAGGCAAGAAGATAGACCTTGCCAAGAAGGAGTTTCTGATACTGGAACTGTTGATGTCTTCACCAGGGAAGGTATTCTCCAGGCAGGAAATTTTTCGCAAGGTCTGGAGTTCGGAAATTATTGTTGGTGAGAGGACCATCGATGTCCACGTCAGACGAATCAGGGAGAAGATCGGCAACAACTATATCAAGACATTAAAGGGAATAGGATATAAAATTGAGTACGAAGCTGTTTAAAAATCTGACCCCGAGGCAGATAGCCATTTATTCCGCTGCCTGCATTACCATACCATTGGTTGTGATCTACCTGGTAATGCAAATGATATCCAAACCCATTGGTGTTTGGGGGTACCTCATTTTGCTTGCTTGTGTGTTGGTTGTCACCTACCTGGTCAATCTATTCTTTCTTGAAAAGTATATTTTCCGTAAAGTCAAGCTGATCTACAAGACTATTCACCAGCTTAAGCTCGATCCAAGTCAGAAGCAGAAAAATATTGACAGAGACGATCACATCATAGAGGATGTTGAGCAGGATGTGGCGCAATGGGCCGAAGACAGGCAGCAGGAGATAGATCAGTTGAAAACGCTGGAAAACTACCGGCGTGAGTTTCTGGGCAATGTGTCGCATGAACTAAAGACTCCCATTTTTAACATTCAGGGTTATGTACATACGTTAATTGATGGAGGTTTGTACGATGAAGAAATCAATGTAAAATACCTGAACCGGGCGGCCAAGAATGTAGACCGTCTGATTACGATAGTAAATGATCTGGAAACGATATCCAAACTCGAGTCGGGCAAACTCGTACTGGAATTTGGGACATTTGATATCAGGGAACTGACACAGGAAGTATTTGAAACCCATGAATTAAGTGCACAAAAGCGGGGCATTTCAATGGTATACAAGGACGGAGCGGCAAAGGGCTTTAATGTGAGTGCAGACCGCGAGTATATCAGACAGGTACTGGACAATCTTGTGCTGAATTCGATCAATTATGGCCATGAAGGAGGAACTACTAAAGTAGCTTTTTATGACATGGATACGAATATACTCATAGAAGTCGCAGACAATGGTTTAGGTATTGAACAGGAGCATCTGAGGCATGTATTTGACCGATTTTATCGAATTGATAAAAGCCGGTCGCGAGAAGTAGGTGGATCCGGACTTGGTCTGGCTATCGTCAAGCATATCATCGAGGCACACAATCAAACGATCAATGTGCGAAGTTCTCCGGGTCTGGGCTCCACGTTCGGATTTACGCTGGAGAAAGCCTGATCAACCTGGTCTGTTAAATTGTATCGATACATAGGGTTCCTCGTCAGGAGGATAGGTGTAGAATCCCTCACCTGATTTTCTACCATTTTTTCCTGCTGTAACCATATTTACCAGTAATGGACAAGGCGCATATTTGGGATTTCCGAATCCTTCGTAGAGGACATCCAGGATGGAAAGACAAACATCCAACCCTATAAAGTCTGCCAGTTCAAGGGGGCCCATAGGGTGTGCCATGCCCAGTTTCATAATGTCATCTATGGCATCAACTGTGGACACACCTTCAAATAAGGCATAAATGGCCTCGTTGATCATGGGCATGAGTATCCTGTTTGATATGAAGCCCGGGTAGTCATTGACTTCCACCGCGATTTTTTCAATATCTGCGCATAGATCAAGGACCTGATCAGCTACCTCATCACTGGTCTGGTAACCACGAATCACTTCCACCAGTTTCATGACAGGAACGGGATTCATAAAATGCATGCCAATGACCCTTTCCGGAAAGGTAACCTCCCGCGCAAGCCTGGTAATTGAAATCGAGGAAGTATTGCTGGCAAGTATTGCTCGCTCAGGAGCCATTTGGTTAAGATCCTTGAAAATGTTGGTCTTGAGTTGCTCATTTTCGGTGATAGCTTCTATCACCAGGTAGGCATGCTCTACGGCTGGTGCTACCTTTTCGAAAGTATGAATGTTTACCAGCGCTCTGACTTTGTCATCAGAAGTAATCCTTTCCTTTCTCACCATTCGATCCAGATTATGGCTTATGACCGACATAGCCTTTTGCAATTGCCTTGCAGATAAATCGGCCAGATGCACAGTATATCCGTGCATGGCAAAGACATGAGCAATGCCATTTCCCATGGTACCAGCTCCCAGGACAGCGATTGTTTTTGACATATTATAAAGTACTTTGTTCGTTTGTACTGTTGACAATGTACTTTATTATTCTTCTTTATGAAAAATTACCAATGCGTTTTCGGGGTGCATTCCTGGTTGTCATCTTAAGCCTGCTATGGTTGACTGATGGCAATACCCAGGTAACCGATGCCGACAAGATTGCCGATATCGTTTACTTGGATTCCATTGTGGTTTCTGCTACGGCATCTGACTTTTCAGTCTCTGATTTCATTGAAATGGTCCTGGAAGATGAATCTTTTTACCAGGCATTTAGGAATTTGCGTAAGATGAGCCATACGATGGATACCAAAATGGAGTTCCTGGATCGTAAGGAGCGAATCAGTGGCTCTTATAGAGCCCGTCATCATCAGGTTGTTCAAGATTCCTGTCGTGAAATGACCGTTATCCATGAAGAATGGAATGGGGATATCAGAAAGAAGCGAAAGGACAAGTACCGGTATTACACAGCAACCCTGTATGACAGATTATTCGTATACCAGGGGCCGGTATGTACAAATGACAAATCCTCCGGAGGTGGAGAAGGTGAGGGTGAAATTACACGTCATATCGAAGAGTTGAAAAAACTGGTGTTTTCACCGGGATCCGAATCCAATGTTCCATTCATTGGAAAGAAGACAGAGATTTTTTCGCCTTTAATGAGAAGTCATTATGATTTTCATATTCGGTCTGGAAAATATCTTGAGGAGAATAATGCCTATATTTTTGAAGCAAGACTCAGACATCCAGAGGAACAACATGAGAAGAAAACGGTAGTTAAAAGGCTGATAACCTATTTTTCTCCATCGGACTTTCAGGTTTTGGGAAGAGAATATGAACTTGTCCATCACACCTTGCTGTACGATTTTGAGGTTTCCATGGATATCCGGTTGATCCAGATAGCAGATGAGTATTACCCTGAATTCATTGGTTACCGAGGATTTTGGAATATTCCCTTCCACAGAAAAGAAGATGGATCCTTTACCCTTACTTTTTCGGGATATGAAGGTCAGGAATAAAGTAACCATATTTAAGTTTCGGTACTTGATGTCCGGTGCATTCAGAGAAGAAAAAATGCTCTACGACCTTGTGATAACTGCTGTTGCAAAGTCACTTCAAGAACGGATGTTCTGCATGGAAGCGTGGCT
>JAUILF010000354.1 GCA_030433135.1 Bacteroidia bacterium
CTCTTTTCCAAAATCTCTAGGTATTGCCCCCCTTATTACGCAGATAGTCTCTGTGAATTCACACTGGTAAGCATACTGTTGTTTGCCTGTTGGAATAACTTTCTTCATGCCGGATGCTGTTTATTGAGTTTTCGAATGGCGTTTTTTCGATTGATGGCAAATACAAAGTAGTGCCCGGTTTCTATGTGAGCCCGGTATGAGTTTTTGACATCAATAACCTTGTTGTACCCAGATTCTAGTACGGCTGTACGTCCGAGTCTTACCTGGTACACTTCCCTGGTTTCAGGATCCATACCGTAAAGGTTCTGACCTTTAGGCTTACGAATGCGTCCAAGGATATGCTGGATCTTTTGCACTTGCTCGGTTCGTTCTTGGGTATTATGATTCTGGATTACCTTCATTGGATAGTGCACATTTCGTTGCCATCAACCTTTATTTTATTGGCCGTCCCTCTTAGATAGAATGTTGGGTGCTCCTTGCCATAGCAACTAACCACCGGTACCTGGCAGTATAGGTTGCGGACGGTAAATTCATTCTTCTGAAAGGAAATTACAGCGCAATTCAGTTGCTTGTTATAATAGATCTTAAACGGAATCGGGGTTTTTGACACTGTTAGCATGGAAGATTCTGGTTTGGGGTTGGTTATTAAAAAATGGAGCAGTGCCAGTATCAGCATGAATACGGCAACTGCGAGCAGATATATCACGAATTCGGGCATTTTAAACCAACGTTAATTGCGATCGTAAAAAGTCCGGTGGCACCATTTGCAAAAGGGATCTAGTGCTATTGTCAATCTCCCCATCAAGGTCCCTCAGCTGCTCTGAAATCATATCTTGGTGGGCATGACCCTGGTCCTGAATTTCAGTCAGCATTTTCCGCTCTGGGTACAGGCTGCGGTGGTGATCCATAAGCAGTCTTAGCTCGTTTTTCATTAGCTTGTTGAATTAGGTTTTTGAAATATGTATTCAGACCGTCCAGGTCCTCAAATTCTGTATTAGATGCAATCAGTATTCTCCTGGATATGAACTCAGCATCCAGCGCCGCCAGGCTTTGCTGCTCTTGGTTGGCAACCTTAAAAAATTGGTCCAGACAAAAAGATACTTCGTATTGGATTGGCATAATGGGGCTATAAAAGTTTGCTGTATTTACGTTCCTTACTGGGATTGCTGAGTTCAACCATTCCAATTAGTTCAATGGACCTGAGTACCCATCCTTTTTGGATACAGACTTTCATCATCAATAACATGGCCCCATTTTCAGCATCATCCCACCCATTGGCTTTTAGGTCTATATAGGGCTTATCTTCAATGAAGCTGTTGTGAAGTTTGGTGAATTTGCTTATCCGGAAGTATGCTCTGAATCTCATTCGATCAAAAAATATGTTATCAAAAAGTGAAGGGGCAGGTTATGAGGGTTTACCTGTTATTCCCCTTCTCTCTTCCTTGAAGCCGGTTTCCAATTTTGGCTGATCAGGCCCATTCTACATTTCCCTAAAAGCACCCTCAACAAACCGGTTCGAATCTTTTCTTTAAAAACCGGGGTTACTGTTCCACCCCGGAGTAAGTCAGGCCAAGCCATGTGCTTTTAAAGGCCGATCTGATCAACTAGTAATGAGCGGGAGGCTAAGGCCCCATTTTTGCGCCCCCCTGGCCTTTAGTTGTAGCGTGGGCGGGACTCGAACCCGCGACCTGGAGGTTATGGGCCTCCCGAGCTACCATCTGCTCTACCACGCGATGTTTCTATAATATGTGGATCATAGTCCTCATATAACTCTCGTTCACGGTTCTCTCCAAGCCAACAGCCATAAATCCCTAAAACCATAAAGGATCCAGCACAAACAAAAA
Organism: Bacteroidia bacterium; assembly: GCA_030433135.1. GTDB lineage: Bacteria > Bacteroidota > Bacteroidia > Chitinophagales > Saprospiraceae > JABDMH01. The sequence goes on from JAUILF010000354.1 coordinate 1,845, forward strand.
GTATCCAAAGAACCATCTCGATCATTTACTCTATCTCAATTTTATTTGGTGTTGGAAAAATCATCTCTGATAACAGAACAACCAATGACAACCCACATCCCAGATAGAGGTAAATCAATACAGTTTCACCAAATATGGACTGCCTGACGACTGGTAGGCTAATGCCAAAAACCAGATACAATAGATTCGATATGGCTCTCCGAATGTATATCAATACCTTTCATTTATAATCTGGTACAAAGCCAGAGTTATGATAATGCACAGGAAGAAACACACAGATATCACCTTGATCAGAGTGGTCCATTGTTCAACTCCCATTACAATCAAAATGCTTGTGATCAGCAACGAAATAAATAAGCGCCTTGCATTACTCATGATCTTCTTTTTTTTCAATGAATGATATTAAGTCTGCTCGGTACAGCTGTCCCTTAAACGTTTTGCCTTCGAAGTACTTTTCTTCTATCGGGTAGGGGCGGTACAGCCGATCAATATTAGCAGCCATTTGCTCCAAGGTCCTCATTGGTGCCAGATTTAAGTCAACCCTCATTATCGAACTCATTTTGCTTGGACTGTTAATTTTTGTAATGATTCAGCTCTCTTGTTTTCTTCGATTTCGGAGATTATATCCTCGACTTTGACCAAAGCCTTACCCCCGAAAAAATATACCCGTATCCCCTTTCTCTGTACCATCCGCTGCACATGTCGCATGGAGCAGTCCAACTCGTCTGCTACTTGCTGGTATGAGAGGTAAGGGAGGACTTTGGTCATTGCTTTGAGTTGAATATTGACAGCTGCTCTTCGAGGATATCCTGATCCAGTTTTCTCAGCTCTCGGTTTAACTTCCGCTCCTCAGCCTCCAAATTGTTAAGTGTAGTGTATCCTTCGTGTGCATTTAAACTCAATAAGGCTTTCGTCTTGCGTGTCACTACCTCAACCTTCTTTCGGATCAAATCATTTCGACGACCGGTAATTGAGCCGTGGAAGTGATTATAGATTATCTCGAAGCATTCGTACTGGTATTGCAACAGATCTGGGTTCTTGGATTTGATCTGAAAAAGCCAGCCATAGATGTATTTTTCTGGTAACGCGACCATCTTTTGGAGGCGGTTTTTGGTGTCACGCATGATATGTACGTACAACACGTCAGCTAATATTGGGTGCTTTTTCAGCATTTTGTATTGCCACGCGTATCTAACATTCAACGCTTGACAAATCGGTCTGATTGCTATCCAATACTGTCCATCACGATAGAGTAAAGAGATCGTTTTGCCGTTGAATTCGAGGAACTTTTTGCTTTCGGGTTTCATATTTGATGGGGGACTGGTTGCTAGGTTTGTATTTATCAGTGGTAAAGTGTTACTTTACCACGGCTATGTCTTCTTCCGCTATATGATCTAGATAAAATCTTGCCATTATCTCAAGCATTACTTGTCTAGGTCGCAGTTCTTTATCAGCCTGATCTTCAATCTTCTTCCACATTGATGGTGTCATCATTACTGATCTAGGGACTTTATTTTCAGTCTCTGACTTTTGTTTTGTTGTGCTCATTTGAGTTATTTTATATGTATGTACTAAATATATTATGCATACGATGCAATTATATGCATATAAAGAATATCAAACAAGCATGTAATGAATAAATATTATTCACATGAGATATGGTTACATAGATCTCTCTAAGGGTGAGAGACTTAGACAAGCAAGAAAATATTTAGGCCTCAGCCAGGAGATGCTAGCAGAGGCACTAGGAATTAACCAAACAGTAGTTTCTAAAATGGAAGGTGATAAGAGTGCAATCACCGCTGAACATTTAGAGGCGTTATATAAGCGCTATAGAATTAGTTCGGATTACTTGTTGCACGGTATTACTGAAATTGAAGTTCCTAAAGAGCAAGTTTACTATGCACCTAAGGAAGTTATGAGTAATGAACAACTTTCATATGAACTGGAGAGGTTAAGAGAGGATGTCAAAAAGTTGCTGAAGAAAGATAGGCCGGGTAAATAGGCTATTATGCGGTTCTGAGCAGTCGACGAATGGTCTTTATCGATTCTGACACTAAGCTCATTTGTTTGTTTGATAGATTCTCTCGTGAGAGCAGGGTAAGCAATGTTTCGACTAGTTCAAGACTAGTAATTAATAACTTTTGGTCATTCATAATTTAAAGAGTTTTTTAAGTGAAACATAACCTAAGTGGCACCAGAGTCAGAGTTGTAACCAAATGAGTAAGTGTGGGGGATTGATTAGTAAACAGATATGAATTTCAAATAAACCTATTATTCGCGATGTCAAAACAAAGGAATAGACCAGCTCCCAAACCACCGAAGGAACGACCGTCAACCCCAAGTGTGCCCAACCGTCAGGGTGAAAAGAGACAGGGGAGTGATCCCACTACCAAACCGGGTAGACCTCCTAAAAGGAATTCAGGTTGAATACTACCAGGATCACCATGCCAAACAGCATGGCCACCGTAGCTGATACGTTCAGAATTCTGACAATCCGGCCAAGTTTTGACGAAGTAGCTTCATGCTGGTCCATCAGTTGCTGGTTAAATTCCGGATGTTTACTGATCTCTCTGATGATCTCTTCCGTCCAATTTTCCTCTTCTTTATTGGCCCAGTAGGCGAACCATTGGGAAGCAAAATTTACTACGATGGCTACCGCAAACGAGCACCCTGCCAGCTTAATTAGTGCAAGGTTCATTTCAATTGAGTTCTCGATTAAAAATCGGAGTGTTTCAAAAATAATATAGATTCCAGCTCCGGAAATGGAAATGATCATGAGGTCTATCCTACCAATCGAATAGGATACATTGTTTGAGGAGCGCTCTTTGTGGTTAATGAAGCGATCCAGGTAAAATTTGTTAGTTGAATCCATGAGAATAGTGTTTGATCAGAATATACTAACTTAGGTAGTAGTGATCAATGACAGTTAAATGCCCCCCTGATTTTTCAGTCGCTACGCTTCAGTAAGTAGTGACTCACGTTGGAATTCCCGTTTGTATACTCTGTATTGTTCACGTACTCCCACCCATTGGCTTCCATGAAATTAAGCGCATCAATCATAGAGTTGAATTCCATGCTACGTTCCTTGCCGTTCTTAAAATGACCCTCGATCGTTTGTGCTTTCATAAAAGAATATTTCTGGCCATAATCGATAGTGATTACTATTTTTTGCCCGAAAAGAGACTTGTTGTACCCGATAATGCTGACGTACTTCACTTCATCAAGCTGATTGACGTCTACACCGTCGACACGGACCTGGGCATTTGAATAACTGATTGATAGTAAAACAAGAAAAGTCAGTAATAGTATTTTCATAGCTGATAGTTTTTAAATCAAAGGTGAATAAGATACAATTCAATTCACATCTAACCAAACGCCCTTTCCATTTCAGTCTTGATGGTAGAAGTATTAGTGCCGTAATAATGCTGCAGTATCACCTTTACCGTCTTTCCCGTTATTTCAGATACTGTTTTAGCCGACATACCCCGCTCTCCGGCATGGGTAATGAAGGTCTTTACCATTACATGAGAAGAAAGTAATTTCCACTTGGGTACGGTCTTGTATTCCTTCCTGCCTCCTGAGTAGCTGCTCACCTCGACAGGGGTTGTAATTTTTGCCTTTTGAGCTACTTTTTTAATGGTCTCATTGAACTTAACGTCTGTCATCTTTGGCGGGTCACTGGCGTATTTCTGGGCAATTTGACGCACTTCTGCGGCCATCGGTATCATAACCCTTGATTTGTTTTTATGAATCCTCATAGTGATCATTTCACCCTGAAAATGCTGAGGTCCCAGCCTATGGATATCAGAGTACCTTAACCCGGTCCTACAACCAAGTATTGCCAGATCACGAACCCTATCGTAATATTTGCCAGTTGGCAGCTTCAAATCTCTCAATGCTTCAAATTCAGACTGGGTTAAGTAAACGATGGTGGGTGTTTCCCTCAATATCTTGAAGTCAGAATGATCAATGTCGGGATGTACTTTGTAGCCGTTTTTCTTGGCATATCTCAGAAAAGACTTTAGTCGCTTTACAATGGTACCGATATAGTTGTTAGTATAGTCCTGCTCGGCCATCCACCTGACCAAATCATCATAGGTTATTAAAGTTATTCCCTGAATTCTTAATTTAGGATCGAAGTTATTTAAGATTTTCCTGGCAACCTTATAAGCCTTAATAGTCGTATGGCTACGAACCTTCTCTGAATCTGAAATGTATTTATCAAACAAGGTATAGAAATCCGCGGTCTTGGTTGTTTGTTCCTTATCCAAGTTCTCCACCCTGAGTTTAACCAACCACGGATCAGGGCGCAATCGTTCAAGACGTATTTCGTCCAGACAAAAATCTACCTTATCTTTTACCTGTTGAATCTTCCTGTTCATGGAAGTGTGTCCAGGCTGGGACTTGGCAACAGGAGTAACCTGGTCTTTTGAATCAAAGTTTTGCGGTCGCACCTTTACCCCAGTAGAAAAATATACAGATTCCTGATCCATCTTATATCGGACCAGCACCAGGCATTCACCATCTTTATTGGTTCGGTTTTTTCGGATCGTTGCTCGTAGGGTAGCCATAGGGGTAGCCTGAAATGATGGAATTAATAACGTCAATCAATGACAGAAAGTCAAACAAAACATCAAATACGCGATTCTGAGCAATATAGGTCGATTTTTGGCTAAATGTCCTAAGCCCTGGTCGGGCAACTATAAACGCCTTATACTGAACGTATGGGGCGTTTTTTATATATGAGGGTAAATTTTC
>JAUILF010000355.1 GCA_030433135.1 Bacteroidia bacterium
CCTACGATTATCGAAGACAATAGTTTTATTGGATCGCGTTGCATTGTCGTGGAAGGTGTCCGGGTAGGAAGAGAAGCTGTCCTCGGTGCCAATGTGGTACTGACGAAGTCAACCAGGATTATTGATGTTACCAGTGAAGAACCCGTAACCCACCGTGGTTATGTGCCACCAAGAAGTGTGGTTATTCCGGGTTCTTATACCAAATCGTTCCCGGCTGGTAATTATCAGGTATCTTGTGCTCTGATTATTGGTAAACGAAAGGAAAGTACCGATAAGAAAGTAAGCCTCAATGACGCGTTGAGGGATTATGACCTCTCCGTGTAATATTATTTTACATCCGGTAGTTAATCTGTTAACTCTTTGTGGGGTTATCCTGATTATCTATCAATTTTTACATTGACAAGCACATGAGTATCTCTAGATTTCGGGTAGTCTGTTTTGCACTACTCATCTTTGGCCTTGGATGTCAAAGCAACAATCGCCTGGCCGGCACGGATCCCAAACCTCTGCCCTTTCCGGAAGACACTGTCGAAATACGCAATCTTGACACCATGGTGGTTACGCCCGGTGAAGAACTGGCTCTGGAAGAGGTTCCCAATGAACTCCCTGTATACCATCCTACCAATACCAGGGAATGGGATTTGATCCATACTGTACTCGATCTTCGATTTGACTGGGAGCGACAGGCGGTATTGGGAAAGGCCGAACTTACGCTCACGCCTTATTTTTACCCCTCTGAGACCTTGATTCTGGATGCGAAGGGGTTTGAATTTAATGGCATAAAGGATACTGATAATGAAGCAGATTATGCTTATGAATACGACGGCAGCCAAATCATCATTAGCCTGCAGCAAAGCTACTCCCGCAATGATACCATCAACATAGAAATAGACTATACAGCCTTTCCCTCAGAGGGTAGTGACGGAAGTGCTGCCATTACCTCAGATCAGGGACTCTTTTTCATCAACCCGGATGGATCCGAGGCTCCCAAACCACAGCAGATCTGGACTCAGGGAGAAACAACTTTTAATTCGAGGTGGTTTCCTACCATTGATTCTCCAAATGAACGAACCACGCAAGAGGTTTACCTGACGGTGAAAGACACTTTTGAAACCCTCTCCAATGGACTGCTTATGAGCAGTACCCCCGCAGAAGACGGAATGCGAACCGATCACTGGGTGCTGGATCAACCTCATGCACCTTACCTGTTTGCTATTGTAGTGGGAGACTTTGCGGTAGTAGAAGACAAATGGAAAGAAGTACCCCTTCAGTATGTGGTTGAGCACGAATATGAAGAGGATGCAGACCTGATTTTCGAGCACACTCCTGAGATGCTTACCTTCTTTTCAAAAATCACCGGAATGGAATATCCCTGGGACAAATACTCCCAGGTAGTTGTCCGTGACTATGTCTCCGGCGCCATGGAAAACACAACTTGTGTGATCTTCGGTGAATTTGTACAAAAACACAAACGGGAATTGATCGATGACGACAATGATTACATCGTTGCTCATGAACTCATCCATCACTGGTTTGGAGATTACGTCACCTGTGAAAGCTGGTCAAACCTGGTACTGAATGAAGGATTTGCCAACTATGGCGAATACCTTTGGATGGAACACAATGATGGTGTGGAAAGGGCTGAGCACCACCGGTTGGAAGAGTTTCAGGGATACCTCTATCAAGCCAACCAGGAGATACATCCGCTCGTGTATTTCGGGTATGATGACAAGGAAGACATGTTTGATCAGCACAGCTACAACAAAGGTGGACTGGTATTACATATGTTGCGAAAGCTAGTGGGGGATGACGCTTTTTTTGCGGCTCTAAACAAGTACCTGGTTGACAATGCGCTTAGCGCTGTGGAAGTACATGATCTCCGCCTGGCGTTCGAAGCCACTACAGGTCTGGATCTGAACTGGTTTTTTAATCAGTGGTACCTCTCACCCGGCCATCCTGTCATAGAGTTTGACTGGAGCTGGGATGCGGATAACAGTGAGTTGGTATTGCAAACAGAACAAACGCAGGACCCCATGACCAATCCGCCCATTTTCGTGTTGCCAACCGAAGTCGATGTCTATCACAAGGATGGGTCGAAAATCCGGATTCCGGTCGAAATTGACCAGCGTAGCTTCGAACACAGAATAGCCATGGGAGAGGAACCCGACCTGGTCGTACTTGATCCGGATCGTACTCAACTGGCCATTATCATGGATGACCTGAGTACAGAAGATTATGCTCTGCTTTACAAGAATCCCAACTCACTGATCCTCCGCTTTGAGGCAGCTAGCCAGTTGGCCGGAGAAACAGGATCCATGAGTGAAAGTGCCATGATCTCCGCCTTGGATGATCCATTTTGGGAAATCCGCCGAACTGCGATCCAGTCCCTGGACTGGCAGGATCATCCCGAGCTCCATGACCGACTGGTAACTATGGCCAGTGACGATCGTCACAGCCTGGTCAGAGCGGATGCCATCTATGCCCTGACCGAATTGGAGGACGACAGTTACAATGACATCCTGGCCAATGGCATCAATGATTACGATGCCTACCCGGTCGTTGCCGCTTCGATCAGAGCGCTCAACGAGACCAACCCCGAGATGGCCGAAGAAAAGATCAAAGTACTGGAGTCAGAAAACCAGAGTGATATCGTGGCTGCTTTGTCCTCCATTTATGCCGAATCAGCAGACACTGCAAACCTTGCTTATTTTGACAAGCACCTGGACAATCTCGATGGCTTGCAGGCTATTGATTTTTATACCAATCTAGAGATACTCCTGGATGAGACTTCATCTGGCACCATTATGAATTGGCTGGAAAAATGTGAGTCTGTAGCCACTCAAACGTCAGTGACACCATACAACCGGATTGCGGCTACCAGGATGATCGTTTCTTATGTCAAGAAAAATCAGAGTGGGAAGGGTATGCTGTCACAGGAACAGGTGAGCACCCTTGAAGGTATGCTGGATCGCATTATCGAGACGGAGCAAAATTCACAGGTAAAGAATATCTATCGATCTTTTATGAGTTGATGGTCAAATGATCACCAGGTCCTTTGTCTGCATGTGTAGTTTAAGACCTACCAGAGGAAGCATAAGTTTTCAACTAAAAGGTGTGACATCATCTCATGCAGGTTTGCATGTCCTGATATTGTTTTTTATTTAGTTTTGAATGTAAAAGTCCTGTGAATTCAAGATTTGCATTCTCCTTTTTATTTGTTCTGTGCTCCGGCATCTGCATGTATGGTCAATTCTATGTTGGAGCAGAGTCTGGTGCAACTTTCAGCTCACCGCAGGTTGAACTCAATGCTCGGGACCTGAGAACCGGTATCCAAAATGGCTACACGATAAATCTGGGAGCTGGATATCAGTTTGAAGGTCGGTGGCGGGTTGAATCAAATCTTAAATACATAGGAACGGGTTTTACTTTGAACTCGATACCCATTGAAGTTGATGCCGATTATTTGGGACTTGATTTGAACACAAATCTTCTCCTGACCAACCTGGAAGAACCGTTGCGATTTTTTACCAGCTTTGGCCTGCAATATAATTTTTTGTTAGATCAACACAAGGAAATTAAGGTCATGGGATTGCCGGATGATGTAGATGATGGTCCTTACTACCTCAATGATCAAAATGACTTCTTAGCTGGTTTGGAGTTTGGCGTCGAGTACGTTTTGAAACGGTACACTTTCTTGTTTGCTCTGGGAGGTCAACTTAGTCTTCTTGATTTCAATGATACTTCCATTTATGCTAGCAGACATCAGAATCGATATGCCACCATTTCACTTGGCCTGCATTATCATTTTAAGACCCAATAATGCTTTATGACATGGTCCTATGGAAGGAACCGTAGATATGAATCTTGCCTTCTGGCATTGATGCTGATGCTACCGGTATGTGTCATTGCACAGGATTGTGATTTGGTGGGAAAAGTATTGAGCCGGGAGACTTCCGTGGGGATTGATAAAGCCATTATCCATGATATTAATACCGGCAAGACCGTAGAGACCGATGAAGATGGCTCGTTTTCTATGGTGGTTGGGAAAGACTCCGTTTCACTGATCATTTATCGGATTGGATTTCACAAACAAACCGTTACCGGGACTTGTGATTCAATGTTGATATTATTGACACCGAGCTCAACTTTCTCCGAGGTAGTAGTGAGTGGCCAGCGGTCATCGTATACTCAGGATAATGATCTGGTTACCAGTATAGGCCAGCAAGAAATTAAGCTCTTTCCAGCCATTGGCGGAGAAAAGGATGTTTTAAAGACTCTATCCATTCTACCCGGTATTGCCAGTGCCAATGAAGGTGGTGCAGACCTGATAGTCAGAGGTGGTGGAGTGGATCAAAACCTGGTATTATTTGGCGAAGCACCTATTTATCATCCTTCCAGTAGCTATGGATTAATGTCCTTTGTTAATCCTTTTGCAGTAAGGTCAGTAAACACTTATAAAAGCTACATCCCCGTACAGCACGGTGGCCGTTTATCCTCTGTCATCCAGATGAACCCCAAACCCGATACTACCCAACAATGGTCCCTGGAAGCCGGAATTGGTACCCTTACCGCCAATCTGAATATGGAGGGTCCCATCATCCGCGATAAATTATACTTCTTTGCCAGTGCCCGCTCTGCACACTGGTCCTTTCTGGAAAACATCTTAGGCATCAATGATTCCTATGAAAAATATGAAAAGGGATTGTCAGGTGACAAGGGCTCTTTGCATTTTTACGATATCGTTTCAGGTCTTAGATTGAGCGTTTCACCGTCTACTTCACTGCAGGTGAGTGTTTTCACCAGCAGAGAAAGTACTTACGGCCAGACATCAGACTTTGATTTTCAGTTAGATGACCGGCAACTATTTATTGAGCAATCGTATTGGGACAATTTAGTGCTGCAGGTCACTATGTATCATAGGTTTTCGCCACATTGGAAACTGAATGCTAACATTTACAACTCGGATTACAGCAACAAAAATGAGCGCATTAATCGTCAGGTAATGACAAGTAACAATGAAATCCTGCGTGAATTGAGGACCAATTTGTCCAGTACGATAGGTGAGTTGGGGTTTTCAGCAGGATTGGAAGGTACTTTAGTACCTGATAAATTAAATACCACCACGGGTATCCAGTTAAGACACCGACAAACCAATCCTCAATTTCAGCTTTACGAATTTGAAGACCGAAGAGGTGAAATTCTGGAAGGACTCGCTACGGAGTTGTCCATTTACAATGACTATCAGTGGTTTATAAGCGACAGATTCAGGCTTTCAGGTGGTTTGAGATTGCCTCTGTATCTAAGTGAGGGGTTCACGGAATACTTCATCGAACCCAGGATCTTGGCAGATTTTAGATTGACAGAATCAACAAAGCTCTATAGTTCTCTCACCAGGACATCTCAACCCATGCATCAAGTCCCTTTTCTCGATGCATTTTCTGAAGTGTGGTTGGTCAACTCCAGCCAATATACTGCTCAATCGGCATGGCAGATGAGTCTGGGCGTCGATCGTCATATTAACTCATGGGATCTCGACCTGACCATGGAAGTATATGCAAAGAGATTGCAGGATTTGGTCGGTATGAGAGAAAGTATTACTGAATCGGATTTACTGGTTGATTTCACAGAAGTACTTCAGTCTGGTGGTACCGGTAATTCCTATGGATTTGAGCTTGCATTGAAAAGAAATACCAGATCGAGTCAAGCCATGTTATCCTATACGTATTCGGAGACGGACAGACAATTTGCCGGCATTAATGATGGTAAAGCCTATCCATTTGATTTTGATGTGAGACATCGACTCAACCTGCTCTATGTTCATAAATTAAGCAAAAGATGGACTGTATCCGGTACCTGGTCATACCATAGTGGGAGGCCGGTGACATTGCCGATCGCCATTGCACCCGGATATTTGATTTATGGTGATCTGAATGCAGGGAAATTGCCCGATTACCATCGACTTGATCTGGATATCACCTATTCCACGGAACGAGCCAGGAGAAGCAATTCGAAATTGTCATTTGGGGTTTTTAATGCGTATAACAGGCACAACCCGTTTTACATTAACGTCAGTACACGTGGTACCACACGTGTTGATGAAGAAGGTAATTTCTTTTCGGATGTTAATCTGGAGACAAAGAGTACCAATTTCTTTCCCATTGTTCCGTATTTGACCTATACTTTTCAATTCATTCCCTAGTAACAATGCTTCAAGTGATAAAACATATTACCCAGCTTTTTCTAGTGGTCATAACTTGTATCACTTGTACCGAGAAAGATCTGGTTATAGATTTTCCTTCGGAACCAGAGAAGATTGTCTGCCTGGGGAAATTGAGTTCAAATGCTCCGGTTACCGTATCACTGGCAAGTACCCAGGCCATAGACAAACAGTCCTTTACAATGGATGGGTTTGCTTTGGACAGTGCTACCGTTCTTTTGTTTGAGGGAGGGACGGTAGTGGATTCGTTCTTAAATGCAGGTTTTGACTTTCGATATAATGAATACATCAGTTCCACGAATTACCTGCCAAAACCGGATCAAGACTACCACTTGGAAATCTCTGCACCCGGTTACACTCC
>JAUILF010000356.1 GCA_030433135.1 Bacteroidia bacterium
ACGGTAACCCAGTCCTCCCTTTACAACGACGCTTTCCTTTGGAATCTTATATCCTACCATTCCCTGGACAGCAATTTCTGTAGCCGGACCCAGTGCCTGAAACAATACCGAAGGCTGAAACATAAACTTCTCATTCACATCCCAGTAGTACGAACCATATCCCACCAGCCTCATGGGTAGTTCTCCAGTATTGCTACCAGAAGACAATAAAGATGCTGCCGGCTGATTAACATGCATGGTACTCAATCCAATACGATAGTAAGACTGTCCTTCAACCTTGCCGGTAAGTGTAAGGCCTACTGAAATATCGAGAAAACTCTTGGGACTATCTTCTTCTGGCAACATATCCATGGAAGCACCTCCATTGAGAATCTGGTCCTCAAACTGATACTCACCCTCTACTTTGCGTGATAATGTCCCACCCTGGACTCCAAGAGCAAGCACTGTATTTCTATCCTCATCAAAAGAAAAATGATATGAACCTGAAAATACAGCCCCCCCGGTGGTGAGAGTACCAATTAATGAACTTTGACCTGGTTCAAAAGGAAGATATCCGGCATTTGACTTATCCTGATAAAACATCAGGCCTACTCCAACCCAATCTTGTTCGCGAAAACCCTTAATAATGGGAGCATCAGCGTAAAAGGAAGGTGTGGAATAGGTACCTCTCCATTGGTCCCGAAAAATGCCGCCAACTCGAGCAGTGCCATAGAAGGCACCGGTGAGGGCCGGGTTATAGGTTAAGGGGGCGAGATTGAACTGGGTGAAGTGAATGTCCTGGGCATGCAATGTTGCTCCCATCACCGCCAGTATCACCACCAGGATGAGTCGAGATTTCAAGATCATAGAATGGTACACTTAAAACTCAAATAAGAGATTAAATATGGTTAATTGTTACAATATTAATGGACCAGCGGTATTTATTCAAAAATACCTATTATTATTTAGAACGATCTGAAATTTAAATATTGTCGCTAATACACCATGTAACGTCTTATCAATGGCCCGACATACCAAGACTCAAGGTCGTTGTCACCAACCGTTGGTTGGCCTTGCTCATACTAGCTGGCATAAATTGGTCGGCGGGGGCGGAATCCTTTGCCGGGCATCAGGATTCACTGAATCGCTCCAGGTTTTACTTTGCTTTAGGCACCGGTACCCTCGTGTATGGGATGAGTACCTATGCTCTCCATCAAACCTGGTATGACGATTTCGAAAAAACATCCTTCCACTTCTTCGATGACTGGGGTGAATGGAACAACATGGACAAGGCCGGACACGCATTCGCTGCCTATTTCCAGTCTGATATCACATACCAGATCGGTCGGTGGACCGGGCTAAAGGAAAAAACAGCTATTTGGACAGCTACCGGTGTCAGCTTACTATTTCAGACTACTGTAGAATTATTTGATGCCCATTCCGCCAAATGGGGATTTTCCTGGTCCGATATGGCCTTCAACCTGGCGGGAACTTCCCTATTTACCGCTCAGCAATTGGGCTGGGGAGAGCAGAGAATCCGGCTTAAGGTTTCTTCCTGGCCGGCTCAGTACTCCCGAGATGACATCATTTCCAGTGACGAGGCAGCCACCAGTTCGTTGTATAACCGAACCAACGATCTCTTCGGCACCGGTTACGTAGAAAGGTATCTCAAGGACTACAATGCTCAAACCATATGGCTATCGGTAAACCTTTCTTCCTTTGGAAAGGAATCCAGCCTTCCAAAATGGCTCAACATATCCCTGGGCTACAGTGCAGAAAATCTTTTTGGTGGCTATTCAAATACCTGGTCAGAGGATGGTCATACCTTCAGTGCTAATCCCGAACAATATCCACGTACACGCCAATGGTATCTGGCACCCGACATAGATTTCAGTCGTATCAGGACCAGAAGTAAATTCCTCAAAACCCTCTTTTCAGTACTTAATGTCTTCAAGGCACCTACCCCTGCCATCGAATTTAATATGAATGGCAAGGTCAAGTGGTATTGGCTGTTTCTTTAGCCGGGTGCCAGGCTCCGGGTGCCAGGTGCCCAGCCAAAGGCTGGCAGGCGGGTGCCGGGTGCCTGAGTACTGAGTACTGCGAACTGCCTACTGCGGACTGGCGACTGCCGACTGCGGACTGCCGACTGCGGACTGCGAACTGGCGACTGCCGACTGCGGACTGCGAACTGCCGACTGCCGACTGCTGACTGCGGACTGCGAACTGCCGACTGCGGACTGCCGACTGCTGACTGCGGACTGCCGACTGCTGACTGCGGACTGCGAACTGCTGACTGCCGACTGATCAATACACCTCCCGGGCAATCCTTTTGATCGTATCTACATCACCCATGGTGTAGTAATGTAAGCAGGGAACACCAAATTTCTTGAGTTCTTTGGACTGCTCTATGCACCATTCGATACCGACTTCTTTGGCCATGGCAGGTTTGCTGACTTTCTCGAGTTCCTTGACCAGGGCTTCCGGCATATTGACGTAAAACATGCGGGGTAATGATTTCAATTGGTACAGCTTGGTTAGAGGCTTAAGACCAGGTACGATTGGAACCTCGATACCAGCCTCCCTGCACGCCTTAACATAGGCAAAGAAATTCTGGTTGTCGAAAAACATCTGTGTCACGATGTAATCCGCACCAGCATCAATCTTTTCTTTGGTAAACTTGAGATCGGTCTGAAAATTGGGAGCTTCGAAGTGCTTTTCCGGGTACCCCGCTACACCGATGCAGAAATTGGTTCTGGCACCGTTTTCAATATTGCTATCGAGATATCCACCCGCATTCATATGAGCGATCTGCTTTACCAGATCCACCGCATAATTATGTCCTCCTTCCTCGGCGATGAATCTGCCATCAAACTTTCGGGCATCTCCCCTGATGGCAAGAACATTGTTGATATTGAGGAAGTTTAGATCGATCAGTGCATTTTCGGTATCCTCTTTGGTAAACCCACCACAAATCAGATGAGGAACCGCATCTACACCGTAGCGGTGCATGATGGCCGCACAAATGCCCACTGTTCCGGGACGCTTGCGAATGGACGTCTTTTCATAGTACCCGTTCGCATTTTTCTGGTAGACATACTCCTCCCGATGATAAGTCACATCAATAAACGGAGGTTTAAATTCCATCAAGGGATCCAGAACATCGAATATAGATTTCATAGATCCTCCTTTTAACGGAGGGAGAACCTCAAAACTGATCAGTGTTTTATCCTCTGCCTTCTCAAAATACTCTGTCACCTTCATAGCACAACCGTTACCAAACGTTTTGTTTATTCAGCGCGCAAATTTAGGAATTAATATGAAGGAAAATCAGATGGAATGGCAGTCAATCAATTACTACTGTCTCTCTGCCGCTTAAAATCCCCGTTTTTCCAGGCTTTGAAAAACTTGCCCCAGGCAATAGGGTTGAGAATATTCATCGGTTTTGCCTGGCCAAAGGAGTAATAAGATTCCGCCTCCCTTTTCAGATAATAACTTCCAGTTTCCGCTCCGTCGGCGGGTAAATTATCTCTTAGCCTTGTTATCACTGCGGTAGCCAGGTTGGATTCGGCCCGGTCTTGCAGTTCATCAGGTATATTGAGTGCCAGAAATTCAATCTTGAAATGCTCACGACTGGGCCACGGATAAATTACAGGGCCGGGCAAATTAATCGAATCCTTTGTCATCAATTGATAGATGGAGTACCTGTTATGGGTAAGGGTATCCGGAATGACATACTCCACGGATTCATAGCCTATCTGAGAGAATACCACCGTCTCTCCCTTGACTGCCACAATAGAAAAGAAACCTTCTACGTCTGCATAAGTACCCCTGCCTGATTCTTTCAGCAAAACATTGGTGAGAGGTAATGGAATTAACTCGCCGTTTTCCTCCGCAACAATCAACCCGGAAAACTGAATGACCGAATCCTGTTGCTCAGGTGCATCCTGAGCCAGGAGGCTGCCACTCGCCAACATGGCAATCAGTACAAATAATATTGGTCGCAAACCGAGTTTGTTCATCTAAGTTCGAAAGTTAGGCAAATTTCTACAGACCCAACGTTACAATCCCGGTGACAGGTCGGAGCATCCGACCTCTTTAACGCCAGGTTAACAATATCGTAGTCCCTGTACCTACAGCTAAAATTGCAGTCAATTGTTCAAAAGCGCTCTTTCCAGTACTTCCTCCATCTTATCCACGTAGAAAAAGTCGAGATCCTTGATGAAGTCTTTGTTGATTTCTTCCACATTGCGTTCATTTTCAGAACACAAAATGATCTCTTTGATTCCAGCGCGTTTTGCCGCCAGTACCTTTTCCTTGATACCTCCGACAGGTAAGACTCTACCCCGCAGGGTAATTTCACCGGTCATGGCTAAATAAGGTTTCACCAACTTACCTGTAAACATCGAGGTCAATGCCGTTAACATGGTGATTCCCGCTGATGGTCCATCCTTGGGGATGGCTCCTTCGGGTACATGTATATGGATGTCGGTCTTGCCAAAATGTTCAGATGGTATGCCCAGGGACTCGCTGTTGGCCTTGATAAAACTCAGAGCCGTAGTTGCTGATTCCTTCATCACGTCTCCGAGGTTACCGGTCAGAATCAACTTGCCCGTACCTTTGCTTTCACTGGCTTCTATAAACAGGATATCTCCTCCTACACTGGTCCATGCCAGCCCTACAGCAACACCGGGTACCTTGGCGCGAGAGTATGCATCCTTGCTAAACCGTTCCGGTCCCAGAATATCCCGCAAATCAGCAGGAGTAACTGTCACGCAATCAGCATCGTCCATGGCCACCTGCTTGGCGGCATTCCTCATCAGTGCAGCAATTTGCCTGCTGAGGTTTCTCACCCCGGATTCCCTGGTATAATCCCTGATGACATTGCGAATGGCTGGCAGACGAATCTTAACCTGATCATTTTTCAAACCATGTTCCTTACGTCGGATAGGAATCAAATGACGCTTGGCAATCTCGACCTTCTCTTCCGCAGAATAACCACTTATCTGAATGATTTCCATACGATCCAGCAATGCCGGCTGAATACTGGATAGTGAATTGGCGGTTGCAATAAACATGACCTTCGACAGGTCATACTCCAGCTCCAGATAGTTATCATGAAAGGTGCTGTTTTGCTCCGGGTCCAGCACCTCCAAGAGGGCAGATGACGGATCACCCCGAAAATCCTTACCAACCTTATCAATCTCATCCAGGATGAACACCGGATTGGAAGACTTGACTTTCTTGACCGATTGAATGATCCGGCCGGGCATGGCACCTATGTACGTTTTCCTGTGGCCCCGTATTTCAGATTCATCATGCAAGCCACCCAGGGACATACGCACAAATTTTCTACCCAAAGCACGGGCCACCGACTTGCCAAGTGAAGTTTTACCCACTCCGGGAGGTCCTACCAGGCAGAGTATAGGGGCTTTCATGTCCCCTTTTAGTTTCAAAACCGCCAGATGTTCGATAATCCTCTCCTTGACTTTGGTCAACCCATAATGATCCTTGTCCAGGACGGTTTTCACATGCTTTAAGTCAAAATTATCTTTGGTGTATTCTTCCCAGGGAAGATCCAGGAGCAGATCAAGATAATTGAGCAGGACCGAGTACTCAGCTACCTGGGGATTTACCCGTTGTACTTTCTTGAGTTCCTTGTCAAAAACCTTTTGCACCTCTTTAGGCCATTTTTTCTTTTTGGCCCTTGCCTCGAGTTCTTTGATTTCAGCTTGCTGAGGATTTTGCCCCAACTCCTCCTGAATAGTCTTCAGCTGCTGATGCAGAAAATAATCACGCTGCTGCTTATCTATATCTCCCCTGACCTTGCTATCGATTTCGTCTTTAAGCACCAGGATCTGCATTTCCTTCTTCATGAATTGCATGATCTTCCCGGCTTTCTCAGCCAACTCACTTATTTCCAGTATCTCCTGCTTTTCGGCAATGGTAATAGCAAGATTTGAAGAGATAAAGTCCAGCAGGAAAGTATCTCTCTTAATATTGTTAAGCATTACCGACGCCTCAGAAGGAATATTGGGAGAAAGCTTTATGATCTGGCCTGCCAGATCACGTATGGTGGACATCATGGCTGCAAACTCCATCTGATCTTCGGCATCCTCATACAAGAGCTCTGTAATTTGCCCCTGCAAATACGGCTCTTCACTGGTTACGCTTTCCAGATTGAATCTTCTCTTCCCCTGGAGAATGGTAGTGGTAGTACCATCGGGCATTTTGAAAAGCTTCAAAATCTTGGCCACTGTACCCGTCCGATACAAATCATCGAAGCCGGGATCCTCAACATTCATATTTTTCTGAGATAAAACTGCCAGCAGTTTATCTCCCTCATACGCTTTCCTGACTGCCTTGATCGACTTATCCCTGCCAATAGTGATAGGAATGATGATACCGGGAAACAACACGGTATTTTTCAGTGCTAAAATGGGCAAGGCATCAGGCAGAGCCTCCTGATTCAGTTCATCCTCCTCATCCTCATTTAAAGGCATGATGGGCAACATTTCCCTGTCTTCCTGACCTTCTACAAATTCAAAATCTTCAAACATATTTTTTGGGTTT
>JAUILF010000357.1 GCA_030433135.1 Bacteroidia bacterium
AGGGCCGGGTAGGGCTCAAGATTTATTCGTGCACCCAGATGTACCCGAACTTCAGAACTATTGTTCCCCCCCAGTACGGGTCGATTCTGAATCAAAGCCACTCTAACTCCCAGGCGGGCTGCAGATATAGCAGCGCAAGTACCTGCCATTCCTCCACCTATGACAACAAAATCAAATTTGCCGGCATTTCGGCGTTTTTTCGAAATACCCAGAAATTTCTTGCGCATATCAGCCAGTTCATCCAGGGAATTTCCTGGTATATATTCAGGGTCATCTGTCAGGATGATGGCATCACATCTTCCGTTGAAACCGGTAAGGTCTTGCAAAGATATACTCAGTTTACCGGCAGGAAGCTCAACGGCCCCACCTTCTGACCAATGCCATTCTTCAGCTTCTGCTCCGAAGATTTTCTGCAGTGTCTGGTTACCAATTTTCACTTGAAACTTGCCCGCCGCACCATCTTCAATCCAGGGTGCAATCCAGTTCCTGGTTCTGACATATATGTAATAGGTTCCCTCCCGGGAAATTTCAATCTCAGTACTGGCATCAGCAACGGGTTTGCCCAGTCCATGTGCCATCAGGTACGGAGATCCCATTACATCCATGAACTGCTGATCCAGCACCCAGCCACCCTTGTCGGTAAAACTCTCCGTTTCAACCATGATGATTTGCGATTTGCCAAAGCCAAAAAATGGGCATAGCAGCAGATAAAAGAAAATTAGTCGATGCATCACTCTATTTTATTTACAATTTATCATTCATATTCGAGCCAGGCAGTAGCCTTGCAGTTTTTATCCGCAATAAACCTGATCCACCTTGATTCAAATCCTTCAGGAAATTCATGCTTGTAGTCCTTTCCAGGAGCCAGAGTAACTTCCTTGTATATCATCCAGGGCCCATGTCCGACTGGTTCTACCTCTACCTTAAACCGGACCTCGGTCTCACCTTCATTGGTCAGGGTTAAAGTTCGTTTATCATAAAACCCTATCAAATAGGGGTCAGAAGGTTCGTGTGCTTTGACCATACTGTTTTTCCAGGGACCACCTCTGCCTTTTGGCTTGCCCAATGTCCACAGGTCATCAATTGTCCCCAACCAAACTGCCGCTTTACCATCTTCAGATTTTACAATATGATCGCCTGCCTTCACATTTTTTTGCAACCCTGTCATGACCAGCATGCCTCTGTAAGAAGCATAGTCATGAATCCGGTATGAATGAGAAGCCACTGGCCTGATCTTGGCAAAACCATCCGCATTCTCTGCCGGAAGTTCATAAAAAGTGCCATGGCAATTGAACAGATCCCTTTCCGTAGCAACTTCACGGCAAATTCTTAGTTGTGCCTGATCGATCAAATCATCATAATGATCGTCTCCCAGTGGCAACCTCCATCTTCTTTCCTGGTCATCCACGATAAGGACAGAAGATTCTTCGACCGTGATGACCTGATGAGGAATAGCAAACTTCTCACGAATAAATGATTCTGTTTCCGAATCATCCCTGGGCATAAGATTAAAAGAGGCATCCAGTTCATAATAGCTTGACTCCATGGCCTTTCCGGATTTGAAATCGGTGACAGCGATGCCCAGAGCTCTGCGGTCATCTCCAAGTCCATAGAGAAGACCACCGGATACATCTTGTTCGCTGACATCAGCCAACCCGGAGAAAATGCCTGCCGGTCTGTCATTTCTCAACTCACTATCGGCAAAATTAAATCCCACAGTAGCCTTTGTCGATTGATCACTGCGGACACGAATCCATTCGGCCTGAATTTCTTCTTCAAAAATGACATGAACAGCTTGGTTATTTTCCACCTTGATTTCGCGAAGGGTTGTCCACTTGTCATTGCCCTTCCGGTCGATTTCCAGGGTAAAAGTAGTTGATGGACTACCGGACTGGTACAGCCAGGCTGATCGATACGGCCAACCGGCAAATAGGAATGGTTCAGATGTCTCATCCGGCGATACCTGCTCGTCCAACCAAACTGCTCCTGCTGCAGTGGTGGGTCCCAGCTCATCCGGTTTATCCAGATCGGTAAACCACAGATTAGAATTTGATTGCCCAGGACCTTCTATATTTCCCTTTTGTTTACGGGTATTCAGAAATTCCCTTTGTGCAGAGTCGTCACAACCAAAGACCAGCTGATCGTTCCAGCGGGCGTAATCCCCAATGACCTTGAGGTAGGACGACCGGGGCCTGATTCCTGCTGTGTTTTTAGCCGTAAACATTGCTGGAAACTTCCAAAACATACCATGCATCGTCATCAGGTAATCCGGATTTTCCGGGGTTCCCACATCCCGGATACGTGGCCATTCTGTATTCCACCCATGCGCTCCATCATAGCTGTGGCTGGCCTTGGGTAGTCGATAAAAGGACCACTCCCCCGAACTACGTACTCCCAGCAGTACAGATTTATGATCCCAACCGGTTGCCCAGATGGGGTCGCTATCCGGATCGGCATTCCCGTAAATACCACCGGGTCCGGTCACTTCTACAAACTGGTTACGGCGTACCAAACTCCAGTCCTTGCCATCCCATTCGGCAAGTGCACCCGATTCAATATCAAATTGTTTTAAGGCTTCTGGAGACGCTTCTCCATTGTTGGAATACACCAACACACCTTGTCCGGAGTACAAACCCTTTCCATGGGCTCCCGGCAAAGTGGCATTCTCTGGGTTTACGTCAGTCGGATCGTGCTCCACTCTGCGACCATCCTTGTTTCCGTCTTCATAAAGCATGGTAGCCTCCAGGGTATGCACTTCGACTTCATAAAACCCCTCCTCCATCGTTCCGTAGTAAATCTTACTCTCGGGATCACTAAGGTGCCTGGCATTACCGGTATGTCTCCCCGGCATTTGAGCATAGGGAATAGCTCGTACTTTCCCTTCATTGCTGATGGCATAGGGACCGATAAACAACTGATTACTTTCGCGGTGTATCATCCTGTTGGCAGGAGTACCACCAATACTCTCATCCCTGACAATCTGCTCAAGGCCGGGAGTAATTTCGTACAACTTATCGGAAGATCCCAGAGGCTTATGTGGCCCGTATGTAATTACCCACAACCGATTAGCCCAGGGCACTACAGCGCCTGTACCACATTCACCTTCCTTATTATAATAGGCTAAATGAGGGTAGATGCCACTAACTTGACGATGGTCCTGGGCATACATATTCCCCAGGACACACTCCGCAACTAACAAGCATGGCAGTAGGTATCTTTTAAAATCTATCATTATTTCTTTTTATTACAAAGTGCGGTAGTCCTACCGGCACTTCTTATCATCTAATAGGTTTAATTATAATGAATCATAGCGGTTGCCGTACAATTTTTATTCGCAACCACTCTCATCCAATGTGCCGAATAACCATTGGGAAATTCGTAGTGCTTGTAATCACCACGATCAACTGAAATAGTTTCGAAATCCCGAAAATCTCCATTACCCATAAAATCGGTTTGAATGGTAAAATCAACTGTGCCATCGTGATCGTGATACAGATGCACTGACTTCTTATCGAAGCCATTCATAAGGTATGGATCCGAAGGTGCTCCGGACTGCACTTCCGTCTGGTACCATACCCCTCCGTAACCTGATAACGGACCAAAATTCCAAAGGTCATCCGTTTTTCCAAACCAAAGTCCGGCTTGTGATTGGCCGGCCAATGGATTTCGATCGGAGGGCCCAAATTTCATCGGTGTCGCCTGGTTTCCTCCCATGACAAGCATGCCTCTCCAGGAACAAAAGTCAGGAACCACCCTCAGATGGCTTGAAATCGGGCGTATGGCCCACAACTGGTCTCCATACGTGTGCATACCAATTTCATAAAACAGACCATGGCAATCCATCATTGCCCTTTCGGTTTCTATCTCTCTAACTCTCATCCATTCGGTGCAACTGGTTTGATCAAAGGTCCTGCTACCCTTGGGCAGTCGATAGCGTTTCCATTCACCATTCACAAAGACCTGCATGATTACAGAAATTCGGTCCCAACCTGTGGCAATCATAGGTTTCCCAAAAGACCCCGCAGCCCACACCTCCGTAAAGGCTGTGTTTTCCAGAATTTCCCAGGATCCTTCTCCATCCCATTCGGCCAGCCTGCCGGCATTCCATTCACCGTTGTAGTCTTTTACGTCATAACTATTGTTGCAGACAACGACTCTGCCGTGTGCCGTGAAACCACTTTTGAAGTGGGGCTTCGACCCCTCCGGTTCATTTAAGGCATCCATCAGTTGAAAGAGTTGTTTGACTTCCAGCGTATGCACGTCTACCTCGAAAAACTCCCCTTCCATCGCCAGATAGTACAGTTTGTTCTCCGGGTCTGTCAGATGAGTCATAGTAGCCGCCAATCTATGTTCTTTAAAAGCTTCTATCAGTCTGACGTTTCCCAGGGTATCTATTAAGTATGGACCAATAGCCAATTGCATACTTTGAGTATGAATCAATCGATTGGCATAAGTCCCAACTACACTGGCAGGGTGTTTTTTAAGTACGAGATCATTGCTGATCTCGTACAATCCGGTACCATTACCCGTACCTGCAAGATGCGCTACATAGGTCACTACCCACAACCGGTTGGCCCAGGGCATCATGGCACCAGTACCAGCCTCCGTCCGGGGAAAGTGATCCGCAGTCATAGTCAGCGAGGGCATAATACCACTAATACTTTGTGCAGATACCCCTTGAAAGGTTACTGAGCAGAGAAATACAACGTAGAAGAGAGGTCGATAAGCTCGTTTCATATTTTTCCTTCCTTAATTAATTGGTTCTTAATTTGGTTATAGCTTTCCAGACGTTCTTCCCTGTATTGTTCCTGGTTTGATGTGCGGTAACGTATGAAGTGTTCCTGGACTTCCTCACTATCAGGATAGAAGGCCTTGTCATCTATTTCGTTTATCCAGCTATGCAGGACCTGCTCCAACTCTGAACGCACCTTGGCATAGTCCGGATCATAAGCCAGGTTTTTGGTTTCATAGGGGTCTGACCGGATATCGTACAGCTCGTATAATGGCATTGGTTCAACCAGGAGTTTTTCTGTACCTGACAACTTGTTGTAGTTGTCCAAAATCTTGATCACATTATAGTATGGTAACCTTGCTTTTCTGTATTCAGTTGAGTTTTCCCAGATAGACCGACCATTGTTGAAATTCTTGATCAACCTGTATTGGGAAGACCTAACACTGCGGGATTTAAAATAGACACCGCCGATGCGATCTGCCGCCCCAAATACATATTCCCTGGAAGCCGTTGTCTGATCACCCAGAAAAGGTCTGCCTTCCATCCATTGAGGCACAGGTACACCTGCCAATGCCAGGGTAGTCGCGCTAATATCTATGGAAGCGTGGAGCTCATTATCAACAGTTCCGGGTTTGAAACCCTCCGGCAAATTTATCGATGACGGGATATGCACAATGAATGGAATTCTGGTGCCACTATCATAAAGCCAGTATTTTCCGCGTAAGGTTGGGCTTCCATGGTCACTTAGGAAGAAGAAGATTGTTTGCTCCAGCAAGCCTTTAGCTGCCAACGTATCCAATAAGGCTCCCACCTCACGATCAAGTAATTGTACATTTTCGAGATAAGCCGCCCAGTCATCTCGCAGAGGCTTGACATCAGGATAGTAGGGAGGTAATGAAACGTCTTGCGGATCAATCGGATGCAAACTGTCCCGCTTGAAAATCCGGTGAGTATAGTGTGAATTGATTTTGGCAAAAAACGGTTGGTCAGGATGGAGATCATCCAGGTCATTCATTTCAAAAGAAGGACCATCAATCGAAAACATGTAATCATCTTTTCCATTTCCAAACGTCTGATACCCGTTATCCCTCAGAATATGGGAAACAGTCTTTACCTCACCCGGCAGTTCAGGCTTTAATTCATCGGAGTAGCGCATATGCATTGCGCCGATACTGTTTTGATACATTCCTACGGCGATGGCAGACCTCGACGGCGCACATACACCGGCGACAGTAAACATATTTGTGTACCTCATTCCCTGAGCTGCCAGCCGATCGATATTCGGTGTGTGAACCAGAGAATTGCCATAACAAAATTGATCCTGTGACATATCCTCGGCGATAATCCAGAGGATATTTGGTTGCTGTTTAGCGGCTGAGACTTGCTGAGAAAGTAACACACCAGCCGTGAGTATCAGACAAAGCGCAAGCAGAGAGCGGAGCATGATAGAGACTCTTCACCAAAAGAATTCGAATTGAGTAATTAACCTGAGCGGGCCAGTTCATCTTCAACAATGCATCGAGCAATGTCAATCAAGGACTGTTTCCCCGAAACCATCAGAGGCACGCTCCACTGTGAAATCGATCTTGCAGGTCGGATTTCTGCGGTTAAGCTTTAAATAGAGTCACAACCAACGTCGCCCCCTGCCTTTTATCTCAGTCTTACTTATTAAATAAGGAGAGATCGGATGGCGCTCTACAAATACAAAGAGTATCTCGAACACGCGGATCAGCCCGAATTCGACACGCTGCACAACCCCGGCGAAATCTGCCCCCACTCCGGCATCTATCGC
>JAUILF010000358.1 GCA_030433135.1 Bacteroidia bacterium
TGCTGAAGCTTTTCTGGGTTCTCTGAATGAGGATCAATTGGCCAGGACTAAATATAATGTCGAAGATGGTCAATGGAGGCGATGGTGTAATGTCGATAATGGCATCTATCGACGTCAGGGAGTGAGCCTCAAAGAAATGGGTCAGAAGCAACGACGTTTGGCTTTCAACCTGATGGAGGAGTCGTTGAGCGCACGTGGTCTGCAACTCAGTAAGGATATAATGAAGACGGATCAGACCCTACGTGAATTAAATAATGACGACCCTATCTATGATGAAGAACTGTACTACTTCACCGTTATGGGTAGTCCTTCATCCAATGAGCCATGGGGGTGGCAAATTGATGGTCACCACTTAATTATTAATTATTTCGTTCTCGGAGATTTGGTGGTTATGACTCCAACTTTTATGGGAGGCGAGCCGATCATTACTACAACGGGAAAATACAAGGGAAATACCTTGTTTCAGGATGAGCAGAACCTGGGCCTGAAGTTGATGCAATCCCTTTCTGCTGAGCAACAGGCACAGGCCCTGTTGTCTGCCGATAAAAAGCATAATGATATCAAGGCAGAGGCTTTCTCGGACAATAATATTGTTGATTATCAGGGTCTAGCTGCGAGTCAAATGACTGATGATCAGAAGGTTGGTCTGCTTCATTTGGCAGAGCAGTATATTTCCAATATGCGAGATGAACACGCAGATATAAAGATGGAGGATATCAGGAAGCATTTGGACGGTACGTATTTTGCCTGGGTGGGCGAGACCGATAAAGAAGCGGTTTTTTACTATCGCATTCACAGTCCGATCGTACTGATTGAGTTTGATCACCAGGTGCCGGTAGGGATCCCCGGAGCGGAACGGACTCCATCCCGCAACCACATCCATACTATTGTCCGAACCCCTAATGGCAACGATTACGGAAAGGATTTACTAAAACAGCATTTGGTCATGCACCCCCATTGATGACAAGGTAAAGTGATGGTTGATCATCACGCATTTTCTCCCTCTCTAAACCTATATAGATAAGGAGCCTTGTTGGCCGCACCCGTAAACTTCTTTTCCAGTCTTTCCAGCACTCCCAGTTCCAGCATCTTCTTTTGAAAATTACTCCTTCGAAATGGTTTGTCGTATACGGCTTCATACAGGTGTTGTAAGTCCTTCATGGTAAATTTTTCGGGGAGAAGGTTAAATCCCAATAGCTTCATGTCCAGGTGAAGGCGCAGTACTTCCAGCGCCTTGCCCACCTGCTGATTATGATCCATGATCATCGGCGGCAGATCGTGAATGTCATACCAATCAATGGATTCATCGACAACAGTGCACTGTGGAATGACCTTGTCGATATCTACCAGGGCATAATAGCCTATTGATATGAATCGGCCGGACAACCAGTCAGTTAGGTTTCCACTCTGATCCCATTGACTAACCCATTCCTTTTGCTCTTCCATCAGTGATTTTAGCAGGATCTTATTATTTCGGGGCACCTGGCCAAATACCCGGTATTGCTCCAGAAAAAGATCTGAGATACCGGTCCGTTGGAAAAGGATACGCTGTGCGGCATCGTCAATATCTTCTTCCTGCGCAATAAATCCACCTGGCAGTGTCCAGTGTGAGCCTTCCAGATTGAGCTTGGGAACCAAGACCTTCAGCTGTTTCTTCTTGTAGCCGAAGATGACGCAGTCTATCGAAATCTGATTGATATAATCTTTGTCTGGTTCAAACATGGTTGGTTGGTCTTGGGAAAGGGCTCAAATTATGAAATGTATTCCAAGGTGAGTAATGGGGTCTGTAATTGGTGTTTCTATTCAAAGATATTATTAATGTCTAAAAAATAGACAATAATTGATTTTGATGTATATTTGATGCGGGTGATATAATACTGCAAATGAAAAACAGATACTTTACACTAGTACTAGTGAGTATGTTTTTGACCCTGATGGGCTGTCAAAAAGACTCACGACTTAACCTCCTTGTTTTTAGCAAGACTGAGGGATTCCGACATCAATCCATTGCTGCCGGACAGGATGCATTCCGTACCATGGCAGCCGAAAAAGACTTTGATGTGCATTTTACCGAGGATGCGTCGATCTTTAATGACAAAGATCTTCCCGCGTTTAGCACAGTAGTTTTTCTCAATACGACCGGTGATGTGCTGGACGACAGTCAGCAATCCTCTTTCGAAAGGTACATCCAGGCCGGGGGTGGTTACGTTGGTATTCATTCGGCCACCGATACGGAGTACGACTGGCCCTGGTACGGCAAACTGGCTGGTGCCTACTTCCTTGATCATCCCATAGAGCCCAGTAACGTCCAGAAGGGGAGATTCACCGTAACCAAAAAGAATCATTGGGCGACAGAGGGCATGCCCGATGAATTTGAAAGAGAGGATGAGTTCTATAGTTTTCGGGATATTTCACGGGATATCGAAGTCGTGCTTACAATTGACGACGGCAGTTTTATCGGTGGTTCCAATCCCGACTTTCATCCCATGAGTTGGTACCAGGAATTTGATGGAGGGCGGTCCTTTTATACCGCCATGGGTCATACTGATGAAACTTTTACCGAGCCCCTTTTCCTCAATCACCTCTGGGCAGGAATTCGCTATGCCACTGGTGGAGATAACCCCCAGCCTCTGGATTATACGCGGGCCCGGCCCGAAGAAAATCGGTTTTCCAAAGTGATTCTGGCTGAGAAGCTTGACGAACCCATGGAATTGACCATCCTGGATGATAAAAGGATACTGTTCATTCAGCGCAAAGGAGAAGTGCTGCTATATAATCTTGAAACCGAAGAATTGAAAACCATTGCCAAAATTCCGGTTAGTACCATGTACGTGAATAAAGATGGTGAAGAGTCTATGGGTGAAGATGGGCTTCTGGGGTTGAATAAGGATCCAAATTTTGCGGAGAATCAATGGATCTATCTTTTCTATTCGTCAACCAGGGGTTCCATGAATGTTCTGTCGCGTTTTGAAATGAACGGTGACGACCTATTGATGGATTCGGAAGTCGTGATGCTGGAGATTCCGGTTCAGCGCGAAGAGTGTTGCCATACCGGTGGATCCATCGCATGGGATGCACAGGGTAATCTCTACTTGTCTACCGGAGACAATACCAATCCACATGGTTCTGATGGCTTTAGTCCCAGTGATGAGCGGGTGGGAAGAAGCCCCTGGGATGCCCAAAAATCCTCAGCTAATACCAATGATTTAAGGGGTAAGATTATTCGGATCAAGCCCAATCCCGATGGAAGTTATTCCATTCCGGATGGCAATTTGTTTCCCGAAGGAACCGATAGAACCCGTCCCGAAATTTATACAATGGGTCATAGAAATCCATTCAGAATTTCTGTAGACCAACACACCGGCTACGTGTACTGGGGTGAGGTGGGTCCGGATGCCTCGGACCCTGACTCTCTGAGAGGACCCGCCGGTCACGACGAAATCGGTCAGGCGAGGGAAGCTGGAAATTATGGATGGCCTCATTTTGTGGGTGACAATAAGGCTTACTATAAGTATGATTTTGCCAGTGAAAAAAGTCTGGAAAAATGGGACCAGGCCGCGCCCATCAATACATCTCCCAATAGCGACGGTTTGGAGCAATTGCCTCCGGCACAAAAGGCCTTCGTGTGGTATCCATACGGTGAGTCACCCGAGTTTCCCCTCGTGGGAAGTGGAGGACGTAATGCCATGGCCGGACCTGTTTACTATCAAAAGGATTTTGCCAATGCGGAAGGAGCATTTCCGTCCTATTATGATGGGAAGTTTTTTGCTTACGAATGGATGCGGGGGTGGATTATGGCGATCTCAATGGATGAGCAGGGAGACCTGAAATCCATGGAGCGATTTATGCCGAGTTATCGATTCAGTAATCCGATGGATATGGAGTTTGCTGCCAACGGAGACCTTTATATGCTGGAATACGGTTCGGGTTGGTTTACGGCAAATGATGATGCAAGGCTCATTCGCATCGAATATAATGGTGGAAATCGTCAGCCGGAAGTAGCGATCCAGGCTTCCCAGGTGGGCGGAGCGGTTCCCTTCAGTCTGGCCCTGTCATCAGAAGGGACTACTGATGCTGACTTTGACGAGCTGAAATACAGCTGGGAAATCTCATCGGAGAACGGATTTAGTCGGACCATTGAAGAAGCTAACCCTCAACTTGATCTTACCGAGGAGGGGTCATACCTGGTAGAACTTACTGTGGACGATGGAAAAGGAGGAGTCAGTTCCAGATCCATAGCAGTGGTGGCTGGAAATGAACCCCCGGAGCTCACTTTGGATATCCCGGACGGAAATAGTTCATTCTATGTGCCCAATACCCTGGTCGATTACGACATCATGGTATCTGATCTTGAAGACGGTGAACTGCATAGCGGGATTGAACCCAGTGAAGTAGCCGTCAGTATCGATTATTTGGAAGAAGGTTATGATCAGGTCGAAATTGCCCGGGGACATAGGTCCGCTGATATGTCGGCGCAACTGGCTGTGGGCAGAAAATTAATCGATGCCAGTGACTGCATGGCCTGTCACAAGGAAAGAGATGTTTCGATCGGTCCTGCCTATATGGATGTTGCTGAAAAATATAAAAGCCGACAGGATGCCGAACAATATCTCAGTGATAAGATCATTGCCGGTGGAGCTGGAGTATGGGGAGAAACGGCTATGGCTGCACATCCCCAGATTTCTGCCGAAGAGGCAGCAAAAATGGCCCAATACATCCTGGGCCTGGCCCATAAGTCGGAGGAAGGTCAGACCCTTCCAACCCAGGGTACTTTTGAGGCAAAAGTACCTGCAGAGGCCACAGGTGGAGTCTACATAGTTCGGGCGGCTTACCGCGACAAAGGAGCACAAAATCTACCTTCATTGAGTTCAGAAAAGACTTATGTTTTGAGACCGGTGAATGTAAACCCACATGCCTTTGACATCTATGCTGATGTCAACAAAATGTCTTTTGGAGGCAACAACCTGGTAATACCTGCCAAATCGGGAGCTTACATGGTACTTAGAAACATTGACCTGAAGGGATTGAGTGCTTTTCAATTTGCAGCGACAGCTCCAAGGCCTCAACTTAACGCGGCAGGGGGTAAAATAGAGTTGCGGGATGGAGGTCCAGATGGAGCCTTACTGGGTACTACCGAATTTCTCGAGCCTTCAGACGCTTTAAATTTTAATCCCACCACACTTTCGGCTCCGATTGCTTTGCCCGAAGATTTCGATGGGAAGCCCCGGGATCTATGTGTTGTTTTTGTGAACGAAGCGTCTGAAGTAAATGCTTCCCTGATGGTACTCATGGGAATTGAGGTTAGGTTCTTACATGAACCTCGTCCTATACCGGTGGAAGTATCAGCGGTATCCACATCATTTGGTGGAGATTTCTATACAGGGAGATGGGATCTGACGTTCTTCGGTACTCCCAATGGTGATTCGAAAATGATCGCAGATCTCACCAGGGAAGATGGAGTGCTGACGGGAGATTTGCTGGATCCGGGGGGAGTGAACCCAGCGGTACCTATCACTGAAATAAAGGAATCAGGTGATCAGATCGAAATATTCTTTACTGCCCAGGGATTTGATGTCAGTGTTCAATTGGAAAAGATTGATGCTGCAAACCTCAAAGGTAAAATGATGGGCATGTTTGATGCCACTGCAGTAAGGCTTTAGTCCAGGTGTTGATTCAACCGGTTTGGTTCTAAAAGCATTCAACCCTGACCAGACGCCTGAGATAACGGGTTCCATTACCCGACTGAAAGTCGATAGTGAGCGTGTCATTTAAAATCGAAAATGGTCGCTCTCGTCTGCTGTCTACATAGTTTGGGTTTAAACCGGGTATTAGAATTTCTATTGCGAACAAATATGCCTGCCCGACTGTGTCATTCCCGCCCGCCTGGCCAGTCGGACAGGGCTCGTTCATTTCGAGCACTGTCGTACTCGACTCTGCGAGATCATTTAGTCATGAGTCAAAAAGTCCTTGGAGCATCTTGCCTGCGGCCAGACAGACCCATCTTTATTGCCTATTTGGCTCTCATAACGAAGTCCCAACACATAATCCAGGTTCAATCCTGGACCATATGCTGATAAAAGTTATTTGATGATAATTTTCACGTCATCGAACATATAGTGATTATCGCTTCGACGTAGGTTTTTGCCACTGGCGGTGGTGACATTTTGCAGGATGACTTCCCTGGTGATGACATTGGGGAATGGCTCCTCGTAAGAGCGATCTGTCTTTTCGGGATTAAAGTCGGCAAAAATGGAAGGGCCCCGATAATCTTCAGGATGGTTGGAGTCATCAATGTGTAATCCATCGATGGTAATGGTCTCAGGCATATAGCAGGTGTAACCGAAATCATGTTGCCCGGAATACCTGCCACCAATGAGACTGGCACTAGCCGGCTTACCCCCATGGGGTACAAAAGTGCAATTCCGGATGACCAGATCCCCCCGCCAGGTACTTCCATAGTCGCTACGCAGGTTGACCAGGGTACGACCCCGTATGGTGGAATTTTCTATGGT
>JAUILF010000359.1 GCA_030433135.1 Bacteroidia bacterium
TAAAAAAACAACTAAAAACCTTTCCTGGTGAATAGATTTCGGGTCAGTATATTCAAGTTGATCACATGTCTATATGTAATCATTCCCTGTCATGGTCAGGAAAGTCCGATACTCAAAATTGGTCTGGTAGCTGATCCCCAATATGCAGATCAGGATCCCAGAGGCGAACGACATTATCGTGAATCTATCTGGAAACTATCGCAGGCGATTGATACTTTCAATCGGGAGAAGGTAGACTTTGTTCAGACCCTTGGTGATGTCATAGACGACAAAAGGAGCAGTTATGATTCGATCATTCCGGTATATGATCGGTTGAATTCTGACATTCCCAGTTTCCATGTATTGGGGAATCACGATTTTAGTATTGATCTGTCTGAAGATAGTAACGTTCCCGATTTCTTCGAGATGCCTTCTCCGTATTATTCCTATCGACAAAAAGGCTGGAGGTTTATTGTTTTAGATGGCACCGATTACTCTTTTTATGCTAATGATTTTCATCAACATGATACGATAGCAATCAACCGCTACCACCAATCCATCGAAGGCAAGGCTAATCAGAAACCCTGGAATGGAGCTATTGGAAAAAAGCAACAGGAATGGCTCAAATCTGAATTATCATCTGCGGAACGGCTTGATGAAAAAGTAATCTTATTCTGTCATTTCCCGGTATATCCCTTTGGTCATTCTGAAAACCTGTGGAATGATATGCAGATTGTTCCTGTGCTCGAGAATAGTCCGGCTGTGGTAGCTTATTTTAACGGTCACAATCATGCCGGTGCTTATGGCCAGAAAACCCGAATTCATTTTGTAACCTTGTTTGGTATGGTCGATACCAGGGTGAGTTCTTTTGCTATTTTGGAAATCTACAAGGACTACCTGAATCTTCGTGGATTTGGTAACCAAAAGAGCCTAAATCTCTACATCAATGAATGATAAACAGATTTTAGAAACTTTGACTAAGCTTTTTCTAAGGGACCTCAAGACCTTACAATCTGAGATAGATGCATATGAGAATGAAGAAAACATCTGGATCGTAGCCGGCAACATCAGGAACTCGGGAGGAAATCTTGCTCTGCACCTGGTCGGAAACCTGAATCATTTCGTGGGTACCCTACTGGGCAACACCGGGTATGTTCGCCAGCGGGATCTTGAATTCTCACAAAAAGGTGTGCCTGCAGCAGAGTTGATCAGTATGATTGATGACACCAGCTCCATGATTGAAGAAACGTTATTAAATATGGATACAGAGACCCTTGGTCAAAATTATCCGATCAGGGTATTTTCTGACGAGATGACTGTATTGTATTTTCTGCAACATCTGGCTGGTCATCTGTCCTATCACCTGGGGCAGGTTAATTACCACAGGAGATTACTTGATAACTAAGAGAAGTGTCTCGTTCAATATTTCCCTTATTTTTCTTCCTCTTATCGTGGCAAACGACCCTGGCTCACCCGACAGGAGATATGGTAGTGCTTGGTGACTATATATTCTGGTCTTATATCCATCCGTTGGACGATCCTGACCATCACGCTTCAATCATGAGGTGGGATCAAAAATCAGAACCTGAACTTTTCATGGTGTCCCAATATTCAGCCAGCGATTTTATGTTGTCTGTATCAGGCGAGTTGCTCCACATTATAGAAAGACGATACGTGGCTTCATCAGACGCTTTTGAAATCAGGATATTGCGATCAAATGGCGAGGAGAATTTACAAATGATCCAGGATTGGGTTGTTGATACCTTGAGAATGGGCGAGGGTGGCTTTCACGTTGCGAAAAGTGGT
Source organism: Bacteroidia bacterium (assembly GCA_030433135.1). GTDB lineage: Bacteria > Bacteroidota > Bacteroidia > Chitinophagales > Saprospiraceae > JABDMH01. Next base: position 1,786 of record JAUILF010000359.1, read on the forward strand.
GATATCATTTTTGCAAAATACCCTGAGATATGGATGAGAAAGCCTGATGGCAAGGTGGTCAATCATTTCCACTTTAAGGATCCGGTAAAAATGATCCGATATATTTCGGAAAATCGATTCCTGCTTCTTGGTGACACGTATTGCAGTCTGGTGGACTCAAAAGGGATTGAGATTGAAAGATGGGAAAATCTACCGGACATCAATGTTGACAACCCTCCACTGGGAAGAAATATAATCTTTGATGTGGATTATCAGAATGGGCAACTATTGGTTGCTAACTGGGGAGCTCGGACCTTTATGTTGATAGAAAATGATCATAAAATCATTATTTCCGAAAAGCAAATTCCCTATGCTCCTCACTGGGTTGCTTTTCTTGGAAAAAGATGTTTGCTGTTTTCATCCTCCCTTACTTTTGATGGAGATACTCCCAAACCTTCACTGGAATTATATTCTGGAATTTTGGATACGGTTTGGGAAAAATAATTAGATCAAAATTATTCAGTAAATAACCCTCGACAAAATACAGTAGCCTTACTCAGTATTAAACTCTCGAATCAGATTATCAAAATTAAGGTACAGGGAATGTGTATCTTTTGTAATACTTATCTCATGTGGTTTTCTACCTGCCTGTACATAAGGTGAATCATAACGATCATATCGAGTGTTGACAACCTCTTTATTTACCTTAAACTCCTCATCATAAATGAGGGAATAGTCCCTGCCTCCTGAGTGGTAATCCAGGCGAAGTTCCTGCAAGTCAAAATCTATTTTATTGCTTTTGATACGATTGACGAAGTTGGTAAAGGAACCATCGGTTGTTTTTGCACCTGCCTCTGTGATCCAGAATGCGGTTTTTCCCGGTTGGATCAAATCATCCATATCATCGTTTCGATAGGTAAAGGGATTTCGACCTATGAAGGCACAATAGGTTGAACCTTTTTTACCAAAAACATAATTTTCTTCCAGGATCACAGAGTCAAATTTTGCGTGCGGAAAATAGGCATGAGTGAAACCCAGAAGATCCATTTCCATCAATCCTTTCTTTTCAGGTAAGTGATAGATCGAGAGGTTTACATTTTTGTCCTGCACGGAATGAGGAAAATGGCCATATCCAACCCAGTAATCCGGAGAATGACTGGTTCCTTCTTCAGCAGCCGGGTGGCAATGAAAAATAGCAAAATGACTTCCGATGTTCATGCCCGCTACATGTTGTTGATCTCCGAAATCACCGACCTGGTAACTTTGTACAGTGTAAAGGGAATAATCTTCGGTACGATAGGTATAGGTATTGCCTTTCTGTATTGCCACACCAATAGATTGCGGATTGATGAGCTTGACCAGCAAAGGCTCAAGATGAAGAAATCTCAACACCGAATAATCCAGGTCTCTAAATCCGGTAAGAAAGCCATTGGTGAACATTTGGTTCGAACGAATATAGCTGAGTGAATTGCGTACAACTTCAGGATTGACGAAGGCCTCCATTCCCCATTGCATCATTATGGACCTCGTGTCAGTGCTGTCAAATCCTTCTGAGGTTAGTTCATCAATATCCAGACCATTGCTTTGCATTATCTCCACGTTGGATGTATCCCCGGCAATCTCTTTCAATACGGGGGGAAGCTGGTATTTTTCCGTTGCCACAAGTCCAAATGTCATTCCCTTACCAATATCGCTCTTGTCTCCCCAGTAATAGTTTGTCACATTGGTCATACTGCCTTTTTGTCGATGACTTTCATAAGCTCTTCCACTGACTGAAACAAAAAGGGTATCCAGGCTTTGAGTGGCGACATCATAAAAAAGCAAATCCAGAACAATCTGACTCTTCTTAACAATTTCCTCATCCCGGGCATAGTCAATGAGATTGACCAGTGCACCAATATCTTCCTTGTAATACACATTAGAGTAAAACTCTGTAAATCCGTAGTCCCAGCGAAATTGCAACCAATCCAGAATTCTTTGTCTAGCCTTTTGCATATGATCTAATCCGGTCTCACCCGTATTCTGAAAAATGCGATCAGGGTATTTTTGACCAATTAAATATTCAGCCGATGCAAAAAGTATCTGATGGTTTTCACTCCAATAGCACATGGAGTTTTCGCCAGGCTCGTCCATCCAGTATCGAAAACCTATCAGTATGTCTTCGATTTCATCAGTATATGATTGCGGTATAATGTCTTCAAACTCATACAGAATTCTAATCAAGTTAACCAGCCGAAAGTCTGCACAATCAAACTCTCCCCGGATGTATTCAAGGGCACCACGTAGGGCATTCCAGTCCTCTATTGGTCGTCCGTAGAATAAATCATGATAAATCCCGGACTCGTTGAGTGTTAGATCTTTCTCCGGTCGGATAGGATAGGTAGTATAGTTTCTTATACGCACTAAATCAAAAATGGTGATTACCACCAACAAAGCGACAAATAGAATCAGGCCGTGTTTGAGTAATTTCATGAAAGTTTCACGATGTATTGACTAGAGTACTGCTTCTCTGCTATGGTAAATTCACTACAGGAATAGGTGACACAGGGCATTTAAGGTTGTAATTCTTCTTTTTTTACGGTAAAAGATGGTTCAGTATGATCGAGGTTCTTCGATTTTCGTTTGAAATCACTGAATCGCACATGAACCATATTTACCTGATCATCATAGATGTCTAGCAATATGCTGCTTTCAATGGTTACGTGATTTTCAAAACCCTTAGAGAGCTTACCCGCTAAAAGAATATTAATTGTTTCAGTAGGTCCCTCTCCCTCTGCTTCAATGATTTGGGCCTGCAATGGAACCTCCACATCATCGATTTCAAGGGACAAGTGATCAATTACATAATCCATAACCTGGTTTATGGATGCGGAGTCGTCCTGAAAAACCCATCTATCTTCACTGATATCTCTGGCAACACCCAATTCAAGATCGTTTCTAAAAATGCGCTGTTTAATCTCAATTTGATTATCGGGTGTAATTTGAATATAGCAGATACTAACATAAAATTCATGGACAGGACTGGAAAGCGTAGAAATCAAAAACAGAACCAGCCCGATCCAATGACTAAAGACCATATTGATCAATTAAAAATACAATGGAAGCCAATGAAGCCGTACCGAGTTCGAGTTCTCTGGGATGGACAGCTTCAAATATATCGTTAGGAGAATGATGCAGGTCAAACATTTTTTGTCCGTCAACCACCAGTCCCATCATCGGCGTTCCGGTAGAGCGATGCAGAGGTCCGATGTCCACTCCTCCCCCGCCTTTACTAAAATACGAAATGGTATTGCGGGGGAAAAGGTCAAGGTAAGACTCCAGTTTAGTTCTTTGTTCTTCCGACGCGGTTACACCGAAGCCCCTGGGTGAATATCCACCAGCATCGCTTTCAATGGCTACCAGGTGATTTTCGCCTTTGTTTACGGCCGAATCAGCATAAGCCTGGCCCCCTCGGGTTCCGTTCTCTTCATTGATAAACATAACGGCCCGAATGGTTCTTCGGGGCGCTGCATCCAGATCAGCAATCAACTTGAGGGCTCCCAGGGCATGCATACATCCTGCACCGTCATCGTGAGCTCCGTCACCGACATCCCAGGAGTCCAGGTGGCCTCCCATAACAATAATCTCATCGGGATGTGCCTGACCCTGAATCTCGCCCACAACATTGTATGACAATGCTTCGGGATGCCACCTGCAATCCATCCGTAAGAAGAGCTTTGCCTTGGGATCCAACTCCAGAATACCATGGAGCAGATCGGCAGACTCAACACCTAATGCAGCTGCCGGGATAGAATCCACTTCACTATGATAGGACCCTGTACCCGTGTGCGGAATATCATCATAGGCCGAACTTACCGAACGAATCACACTGGCAACAGCGCCTTTTTCTGCAGCCTTGATGGCTCCCCGGGCCCTGACAGAGACGTTAGCTCCATATGATGCTCCAGTCTGAATATTGCGTTGATCAAAGTGAGGATTAAAAAAGACTATTTTTCCCGATACATCGGATTGGTCTATTTCCTCCAGGTCAACCAGAGACCCCACTTCAATAACTTCGGCAGTGATACCGCCGGCAGGTGTGGCAATGGAACCCCCAATAGCCAAAACATTCAACGGATATTGATTGCCTTTGGTATCCTTTATGAACGCTACCTCAGGCATACCTCTCTCCCAGTGAGGCACCATAACTTCCTGCAGATAGACCCGGTCAAACCCACAGGTATCCATCACACTCTTGACCCAATGAATGGCTTCCAGTGACTGCTTCGACCCACTCAACCTGGGACCGATTTCGCAAAGGTCCCGGAGCCATTTATAACTTTGACGCTCGGTCAATGTCTGATCGAAAAAGGATTTGATGACACGTTCATCAGTCTGCCTCTCCTGACCAGTCAGGTTGTCAGGGATTAACGAGAGTGTGCTGATCAATACAATTACCAAAGGCAGTACCTTCATAATAGATTACTATAGAGATTGGAAAATACCATCGGGCACAGAAAGCTTAAGTCCTGATGCCTGATAGGATATTCGTACCCTGGAATTCAAAGGTTCCTGAATTTCCAAAGGACAGCCGATAATACGATTCATGTTGATGCCGAGGATAAATCCTCCTGGTATGGCAATATCATCGGTGACATACATAATATATTTTCTCTCCTTAGGTTGTTCTTCATTCGGAGCATAGAAATATTCCGTGACTTCCGTGCGATAACATAAAAACCCTTCTATC
>JAUILF010000360.1 GCA_030433135.1 Bacteroidia bacterium
TACAACATCACCAGGGGGTCTGAGGTATGGGACGAATCATCGGGCAAGGCCAGTTACCGTAACCGACCGGAAGGATCACCCTTTTTTCATGTTCAGAATTACGGCGTCACCCATGAAGGGCAATTGCATTTTCCACCATCCTCAGTAGGAGAGGATACGGCAGGAGATTCCGTTGATGTTTTCCCATATCATCCGGATAATGATGTGTTTCGATATACTTATGCACAGTTATTAGACCGACATCGAAAAGCGGATTCATTGACTGGACAGTTTATTGAGCAACTCGAAGCTGACGGGTTGCTGGACAATACGATTATCTTCTATTACGGTGATCACGGTGGAGTTTTGCCACGTAGTAAGGGATATCTCTACGAGAGTGGCCTTCATGTTCCCATGATTGTTTATCTGCCGCAAAAATGGTCTCATCTGACTCCTCAAAAGAACGGCAGAACGAATGCTTTTGTGAGCTTTGTAGACCTGGCTCCAACGGTCTTGCAGATTGCAGGTATTGATCCTCCTGGCCAGATGGATGGCTCTGCATTTCTGGGAGAGGATATAACCAGAGAGGACTGGGATCGGCGGGATCTGACCTTTGGATATGCAGACCGGTTTGACGAAAAATACGAGATGGTCAGATCGGTTCGTAAGGGCAATCTCAAATATATACGGTCATTCCAACCCTTTTGTCCCGATGCACTTTTCAATTTTTACCGGTATCGTATGGTTGCGTATCAAAACTGGAAGGAATTGTATCTACAGGGGGAGTTGAACGCAGAACAAGCTCATTTTTTTCAACCCAAGCCGGTCGAGATGTTATTTGACCTCAGTAAAGATCCATACGAGGTAAAGAATCTTGCTGCTGTGGAAGGCTATGATCAACAACTCCGGGACATGCGTGAGTTGCTGGATATGGAACTCCGGCAGTGGAATGATCTCAGTTTTTATCCGGAGTCATTTTTTGTGAGTGAAATAGCTCCCGATGCTGCCGGGTATGGAAGGGGCCATGCTGCGGAAATACACCAACTGATAGATGTTGCGAATCTTGCTCTGGGGACATTCGAGAATGCAGAGAAGGACTTGTTCGAAGCTCTGAAAGATCCATCTCCTTGGGTAAAGTATTGGGGGTTTCAGGTGTGTAGTGTTTTCAAAGAGAAGGCACAAAAATGCATACCCGAAGCCAGGAAGGTACTTAAGCAAAATGCAGATAACCTGGTTCATTGGCGTGCTGCGGAATTTCTTTGCCTGGTCAACGACCCAGGCGGGATGGACGCACTTTTAAATTGTCTGGGTAGTGCGGCATCAATCACTGAGGCCAACATGATTTTAAACTCATTTGCGGCTCTCAAAGATCTGGGGTATGATATTCCTGAAGAGTCCATTTTGACAAAGATCAAGCCCGGTTGGAGAAGTGAAAAAAAGACACTGGTGGATCATCGACTGGAGTATCTGGTTGGTGAATAAGATGACCGGGACATTGGCCTCAACTTTACTATCTTGCGCCGGTTTTAAAAATCTGAACATTTATGAGTCTCGTTTCGGTAGGTACAGTTGCCTTTGATAGTATTGAAACACCTTTTGGTAAAGCGGAAAAAGTGATTGGAGGAGCGGCCACCTACATATGTTGGGCAGCCTCTTATTTTTATCAGGATCTACAGTTGGTATCTGTTATTGGAGAAGATTGGCCTGAGGATGAGTTATCCGCTCTGCAATCGAGAGGGGTGGATCTGGAAGGCCTGCAGGTCAGAAAAGGAGAAAAATCTTTTTTCTGGTCCGGCAAATATCACGACAACATGAATCAGCGGGATACCCTCGTGACTGATCTCAATGTGTTGGCTGATTTCGATCCGGTACTACCCGAATCATATAGAGACAGTTCATATCTGATGCTGGGTAATCTAACACCTGCAGTCCAGCAGGCGGTGATAAGCCAGATGAAAACACGTCCGAAGGTCATTGCCATGGATACCATGAATTTTTGGATGGATGTGGCCTGGGATAGCTTGCTGGATACCATTAAGATGGTGGATATACTGACCATCAACGATGAAGAGGCCAGGCAATTATCCGGTGAATATTCGCTGATGAAGGCGGCTCGAAAGATTTTTGAAATGGGACCAAAGTACCTGGTGATCAAGAAAGGCGAGCATGGTGCACTTCTGTTTCACGAACATGATGTCTTCTTTGCTCCTGCCCTGCCATTATTGGAAGTGAAGGACCCTACCGGAGCCGGAGACACCTTTGCGGGTGGTTTTATGGGCTATCTTGCCAATACCGGTGACATTTCATTTGATAACCTCAAACGAGCCCTGATCTATGGATCGGCCATGGCGTCATTTTGCGTGGAGGAATTCAGCCTGGAGCGCTTAAAGACCATCACTCCCGATGAACTCAAAGCACGGGTACATCAGTTTAAACAATTGGTACACTACGAAATTTGATTATCACAGATCGTACAGAGCACCCGGCTATCTCTGTCTGATTCAGAATTTGCAGGATTAAACCGGGAATATGCATTAGAATTTCTGTTGCGAGCTAAATCTGCTGCAAATACGGGCACATAAGTACTTTTTGATTCTCACCATGATGGTGACCATGTTTGCGAGTCAAAAAGTCCTTGGAGCACGTCTTTATTGCACCTTTAGCTCTCACGACGAAACTCCACTACATAATCCCGGTTGAAGAATTACAGAATTGCAATTTCTATGGCTGATCAATTAGCCAACGAGCTAACAGGTTTACCGCCTTTGGCTGGCCAACATGCCAAAAGGCCAACATGCCAAAAGGCCAACATGCCAAAAGGCCAACATGCCAAAAGGCCAACATGCCAAAAGGCCAACATGTCAAAAGGCCAACATGCCAAAAGGCCAACATGCCAAAAGGCCAACATGCCAAAAGGCCAACTAGCTAACTAGCCAATAAGCCAACCAGCCAACGAGCCAACGAGCCAATAAGCCAACCAGCTAGAACCAGATCGGATCAGACCCCAGGTATTTTTCGGCAATCGGGGCATAATAGTCGATCACCTCATCGAGCTCATACACTTTTTGACTTTTGGTGTAAAGGTCATACTGATTGAAATCAATAATCCATTGTTTGTATTGGTCATCTTTTGCTGTAGTAAACTGAGTGTAACTCCCTCCGGTATGCCAGGGGTAGAAAGAGTGATAGCGAATCATGACCATGCCGGCTTCGGGAATTTTATTGTTTTTATGGTGACTTAAGACCTGGTACAGGTATTCATCGTGACCCCAGGCCAGGTCCACCTGATCAAGACCACAGCCCTGTGAATAAGCACCAAGTTCGGTGCCATAGACCGGGTGATCCATATCAGGGTTCAAGGCATTAAATTCGGGATAAACACACGTGTCTGGCAGCTTACAGCCCACTACAAAGACATCACCGACCATTCCCCATTGCTCAGCCTGGCTGGTACCATCTTCGTCGGAACCTTTGACAAACATCATTTTCCCCAAATCATGAATCAGTCCCACCAGTTGCATCCAGTCTTCCCGGCCATCAGCCCGGATAGCTTCTGCAGACTGAATCAGATGCTGTACGTTGGGTAGATCCAGATCAGGGTCGCTAACATCAACCAATTCGTTCAATTTTCGCATGGCATCCCAAAGATTCATGGGGGTATCATAGGTCAGATATTTAGCTTTCATGCTTTGTACATAGTCATAGGTCTGCCGGCTGCGCATCTTGCGATAGTGCTCAACCACAGCAGGATTGACCTGATCATGATTGTAGTTGCGAAATTGTTCCTTGTCAGTAGCGATGGTCCCCATATTTGTAACTTTTTTGTTTGTTGACCAGGGCGTAATTTGGTCGATAACAAATTACGAACTATTCCTATTGTGTGACAGTGTGATTGATAAATTTTCATTGGAAAAAGCTGCTGTTCGACCTTGAAGGGAAGTAAAAAAACACTATATTTTATGGCCCAAGAACAGATTGACAGAATATCATACTATAAAGTCTAAGGTTTAATGAAAATTTCGGGCACCCACACCATTGACCTGCCTACCGACAGGGTTTGGAAGACCATATTGGACAGAGCCATTTTAGAAGAAGTGACACCCGGTGTTTCTGAGTTGGTGGAAGAAGCACCTAATCAGTACAAGGCGATCTCAGAAATTAAAATGGGTCCGGTGAAGGGCTCTTTTAAGGGAAAGCTAAAGGTGAAGGAAGTAGAGGAACCCAATTCTTTTGTTCTGTCGATTGCCCAGGATAGTTCGATTGGTTCAGCCAATGCCGACATTAAGGTTGAGTTGTCCGAAGCAGGAGAGCAAACCCAGGTAAAATATAATGGTGATGCCAAACTAACAGGTGTCCTCGGGAGATTGGGTCAACGGGTACTGGGAGGAGTAGTCCATTCACTTGCCCGTCAGTTTTTCACCGAATACGAAAAGAAGGTCAAGTCTGTAGAATCCGGAAATTAAGATAATACACAATATATGAATCAAGTATCGATTACGGTCAATGGAAAAAAACATGAGAGGGAAGTTAGTTCCCGTATGCTCCTGGTGCATTTTCTCAGGGATGTGTTGCAGCTCACAGGCACCCACATTGGATGTGATACCAGTAGTTGTGGTGCATGCACGGTTTTACTCGATGGCAAAGCTGTCAAGGCCTGTACTTTTTTAGCCGTGCAGGCTGATGGCCGGCAGGTCACAACTATAGAGGGACTTTCTGATGGAAATGGTAGTCTGCATCCGTTGCAGGAGGCATTTAACGAATGCCACGGATTGCAATGTGGCTTTTGCACACCGGGAATGATTATGATGGCCAGCGATTTACTGGCTAGAAATGCCAGTCCTAGTGAAGGTGAAATCCGACACGCCCTGGAAGGTAATTTTTGCCGGTGCACAGGATATCACAACATTGTACGGTCAGTACAACACGCTGCAGAAAAGATTCAATCAAACGCTTAAAAACAAGGAGTATGTCGAAATATATAGGAGAATCGGTAAAACGGGTTGAAGACAAGCGTTTTACCACCGGTAAGGGAAGGTATACAGATGATATTGTTCTCCCGGGTATGACCTACGCATATATATTGCGCAGCCCCCATGCGCATGCCAGGATTAATAGTATCGATACGGCCAAAGCTAAAAACATGGATGGCGTGGTTGCCATATTTACGGGTAAGGACATCGCCAATGCTGAAATCAATGGTGTTCCTTGTGGTTGGCAGGTAGATTTTAAGAATGGAGATACCATGCATGAACCACCACATCCGCTGCTGGTAGCTGATAAGGCTCGTCATGTGGGTGATGGCATTGCTATTGTGATTGCCGAGGATCGTTATATTGCCCGTGATGCTGCCGATGAGATAGAGGTGGATTATGAAATATTGGATGCAGTCGTATCTCCGGAAAAGGCTGCAGCTGCGGATGCACCGCGAGTGCATGATGAGTTGCCCAACAATATGGCATTTGACTGGTCTTTGGGAAATCCCATTGATGAAGTGGATGCGGCCATTGAATCTGCTCACCACGTTACCTCTCTCGATTTTGTAAATCAACGCTTGGTTGCTAATGCCATTGAACCGCGATCAGCTATTGGGCACTATGACACTACCAATGATCATTATACGCTGTACACTAGCTCACAAAATCCGCATTTGATTCGGCTGCTTATGTGTGCCTTTGTGCTCAACTTACCCGAACACAAAGTGCGTGTAGTCTCTCCGGATGTAGGAGGTGGATTTGGAAGCAAGATATTTCACTATACCGAAGAGGCCCTGGTGACCTGGTGTTCGGGTCAGATCAAGAGACCGGTAAAATGGACAGCAGAGCGAAGTGAAAGCTTTGTAACCGATGCACATGGCCGGGATCATGTTACCAAAGCTGACATGGCTTTTGATCAGGATGGCAAAATAACGGCCCTCAGAGTTAAAACCTATGCCGGCATGGGTGCTTACCTGTCTACGTTCGCACCTGCGGTTCCGACTTATTTGCACGGAACCTTGTTGCAGGGCTTGTATACTACACCACTTATAAATGTGGATGTGGTTGCCACGTTTACCAATACGGTGGCTGTGGATGCGTACCGGGGCGCCGGCAGGCCTGAGGCGACTTATTTATTGGAGAGGTTGGTCGAAAATGGGGCTCACGAAATGGGTATAGACCCGGCTGAGTTAAGGTTTAAGAATTTTATTCCGGCGTTCGATGGAGTAGATCAGCCTGGTTATCAAACCCAGGTTGCCTTGCAATATGACAGCGGCAACTACGAAGAGGTATTGAAGAAGGCTTTGGAAATGGTGGGCTATGATGATCTGCGGGCTCAGCAAAAGAATGCATCCGAAAGACGCACACTCTGAATCGTTCTGGGTCTCAACGGCGGGCTGTGCGTTACTTTCTTTGCTTCCGGTGCATTTGGCGATTCAAGTGCACTCATCGCCAATGGTCTCGATAATTTGTCCGATAGTTTCGTCTAAGCGATCAGCCGGTTCGCGCTG
>JAUILF010000361.1 GCA_030433135.1 Bacteroidia bacterium
GAATTGAAACTCCCTGACCTCTGCCAGGATGGTCTCTCGCTCTTTGGACTTTTAATTGCACCATATTGGAATTGAAACGGTCAAGACCCGGGCTTCCCCATACCCGATGCCTGCTTTTAATTGCACCATATTGGAATTGAAACGTGGATCAGCCGAAGAGTTTCAACGAGCTATGCGTCACTTTTAATTGCACCATATTGGAATTGAAACCTTTCATCGAGATTAGCAAACCTCCCTGTGCCAAAAATCTTTTAATTGCACCATATTGGAATTGAAACACACTAAGTGAGTTAAATGTAAAAATAGGGGCTGACACTTTTAATTGCACCATATTGGAATTGAAACTAAGCATCATCTTCGGCATAAAGCTCTTGAGCTACCCTTTTAATTGCACCATATTGGAATTGAAACGTCGAAATCTCTCCTCTCGATTACTATCATGCTTCTTTTAATTGCACCATATTGGAATTGAAACTTTGCAGCCTATCAGAGGATTTGGTTTGAGTATTACGCTTTTAATTTCACCCCCAAGTCCTCGAATCCTCGAGGGAATTGAAACCTAGTAAGGTGACTATGTTGGAATAGCTCGGTTTTCCCTTTTAATTGCACCCCCGAGGATTCGGGGGAATTGAGACAACATGAGGCCAGCAGTAGCCGATGAGCCGCTCTTGGTGCTATTCGACAAAACTGCTCTGTTTCCAAAGCAAAATATTGTTATATTTGCTTTGAGTATAAAGCAAAAACATGGAAGAATTGCTTTCATATCAAAGCAATTTGTTAGCAAATACTAATAAGGACTGGTATCGTTATTTGTATCCGAGAATAGCATCAAACGAGAGACTCCTGGGCTTGAAAGGTCTACGCGGTGTTGGTAAAACGACACTGTTGCTCCAGTATCTGGCAAATGGACATCAGGATTTGGAAACTGGTATGTATGTTACAGCCGACCATCCATACTTTTACCAGCACTCTTTGTTTGATCTCGCATCCCAATGGTACAGCCACAAGGGTAGGTTACTTCTGGTAGATGAAATTCACAAGTATCCCAATTGGTCCAGGGAACTTAAATTGATTTATGACGGCCACCCCGATTTGCAGTTGATCTTTACCAGCTCTTCTGCTTTGGATTTATACCGTGGAGAGTCTGATTTGAGTCGCCGACTGATGACACTGGAATTGCATGGGATGTCCTTCCGGGAGTATCTATCACTTGTGGAGGGCCTGAATTTTCCATCCTTTAGTCTGGAGGAGGTTCTTAATAACGCTACATCGATTACCAGGGAGTTGACTACCTCGTTTCAGCCATTGTCTTACTTCAAATCATATCTAAAGGAGGGATATTTTCCTTTTATAAAGGAAATCAATAGGGATACACTGCAATTTCGTTTGCTTCGGATCGTGAATACGGTGCTTGAAAGTGATTTGACTTACATCGAAGATTACAGCGCCTCCAACATTATGAAGATCAAGAAGTTGCTCGGAGTAATAGCAGCTAGTGCCCCTTTTGAACCTAACATTTCGAAAATTGCCCATAAACTACAGATTGGACGAAATACAGTTGTTTCCTATCTGGGGCGGTTGTACGAAGCACGAATTCTGACACTGATTAGTAAACCAGGTCGTGGTATTACTGCATTGCAAAAGCCGGATAAGATCTATTTTGAAAACTCGGCATTTGCTTACGCCTTTCAGAATCAGCCTAATATTGGAACGATTCGGGAGACTTTCTTCGGTAATCAAATCAAAAATGCAGGACATAAACTCTCATTGAGTTCGCAGGCTGACTTTGTTGTGGATGGAAAGTATGAGTTTGAGGTTGGAGGGAAAAGTAAAGATTCCCGGCAAATCAAAGGCCTGGATAACAGTTTCCTGGCTCTGGATGATATGGAGATTGGCATTGGCCATAAAATCCCTCTCTGGCTCTTCGGTTTTCTGTATTAATGATCCTGTTATGACCACAGGTGCCGGTCAGGGTTGTAGTTCACGAAATAGCGACTGGTGACATTGTATTTGATTATGCTAACCCCGGTGCCAGAGTACCTGAAAAACCAACCAGCCAATGAGCCAACCAGCCAATGAGCCAACCAGCCAATGAGCCAACCAGCCAGTACTACATATAACTTAGATTCTCCGTGATATAACGTCCGATCTTTCGACCCTGGGTCACGCCGTTGTCAATGGCAGGTACGTAATGAATGCCTCCATAAAGCCGGCTGACTGCTGCTTCTTCTGATGCCTCAATAAAGGAATTGAATTTCCTGGCGGGCAGTCCAAAGGGCAACTCAACCGTATCCTCATAGGCAAAATTGTCACCATAAATTTTGGTCAAAACAATAGCCGCGGCGGATGAGATTACGCTATGACCGCTCGTATATTCCGGAAATGGTGGAGTTTGTAGCAAGGGTGTCCAGTCTTCGTCTATATGATGATTGATCACGGTTTCCGGCCGGATGAGGTTGCTGCGATACTTTTCATCCCAACAGGAAATAAAAGCATCAAACAAGGCAATCGATGTCATGGCGTAAGTGGTAGCACTTTTCATGATGTCTGCTCCTGATTGTTTGGCAGCAATCTCTGCAATACCCATCCAGTGCCCACCAGGTGTGATCTTCTTGGTAGCAAACATCACATGCCCCTTGTGGTGAGAAACGTATGGATTGCAATCCCAGAATTTGGCAATCTCGGTACGCTCTTCATCCAGTTTTACACCTACGTCGTAGACTTCAAGGGCCTCCTGGTAAAATGGCGATCCCTCCGTCATGTCATATTTTGTCGGCATAGGTGGGGTGAACTGCTGTGCTGAGTCCAGAACCAAAGTACGAATGTCGTTCCAGTGGGGCTCTATGCCTTCCATGTAGTCCGGGGGAGTTGGCTGCCATCTTCCGGGGTCTTCTCTGATCTCAAACTTTGGGAAGGTTCTTGTTTGCTTGTAATTGTCGCCACCGGACCAGGCAAGGATATGCTGGGCTACTTTATTGCCATAAGCTACGGAAGTCTCCAGTACCCTTCCAGGTACCCCCAGGCTATCATACTCCTGGTAAATGCCTTCGACAAATTCGTCCATTTTGGCCTCCGAGAAGATCAGGGCCTTTCCTACTGTAACAAATGCCTGAAATCCGGCAATATTGTAGTCCGTATTGCTGGTGTCCTCTGCTTCCGGTATACCTTCCAGCTCTGTTAATTGTCCGGCAAAAGTTTTGTAGTCCGGGTTATCTTTTCTCAGCGTTTCATAGGCAGCTATACTGGAGTAAGCATAAATTCTGCTTGCTACAGGAGGCGAAAATATATCATAAACAATGATGTCTGTCAGCTTGTGGTGTGCCCGGTGCAGAAAGTTTGGATCCGCTACTTTTGGTTCGTAAGAGCGATCTCGTTCACAACTCACCAAACCCAAAAGGAGGATCAACCCTACAAAATATCTCATCTTTTCTCCATTTAAGATCTGCAAAAGTACTCTTTTAACTAATCAATTATGTGATAGTTGTGGGGGTTGGATTTCTCGAGAATAACGGAAAGATAAACGGATCTGTTCCCTGACTGCACACTTTCTTATGAAATAACTGGCACAGTTGATGAGTTTGCCTGAATAACGGATAGTCAGAAACCTTCTGTATTTGACTTTCTGGGGCCGTTCCTCACAATTTGTTGGATCGGCAACATGGCAGACCAGGGATGTTTGAGCCCGTCTACTTATCCGGGATTAAGCATAGTCAGGGTAATCCCATGGATCCCGATAGGTCCGTTTCATCATAGCTTGTGCTTCCTTATCGTTGAGGATAGTGGTTCCATCCCATTCGAGGCTGCGTCCGGCTTTCAGAGAAATCATTGCGAGAAGACTCAGGTTGGTAGCCAGGTAACCTTTTTCGATATCACAGGTGGGCCTGCTGCCTTCATCAATTGACTTCATGAAATCAGCCCACAGCTCCCTGATATTTTGGTCGTCAGGCTGATGCAATGTGGGTTCCACATGGACTTTTTCACCTCCTTTAGTACTGGGGAAAAACGTCCATCCATCCCTCCAGCCTACATGCAAAGTTCCATTGGTTCCGTAGAAATAGCAGCCCACACTGGGATCTTCATAGGCATTTTTAGCTGCCAGTTTATGTTCCCAGTACAGTGAGAAGTCCTCAAATTCAAAGGTGGCTAGCTGCGTATCAGGCACATCGGTATGGTCTTCTTTTACAAAGCGGCCGCCCGTACTGAATACCCGGGAAGGAACCTGTTGCTCACTCCACCATAAAACCTGATCAAACCAGTGGATCCCCCAGTCACTGATGGTGCCATTGGCATAGTCCAGGAACGACCGGAATCCCCTCGGATGTATCCGGGGATTATAGTCGCGGTACGGTGCCGGTCCGAGCCACATATCCCAATCCAGCCCTTCCGGTACTTCTGCATCGGGTGTGGGTTCGCCGGCGTTACCTCCGTAGTTGACAAAGCATTTTACCATACTGATCTTTCCTACTTTTCCCGAATGCAGAAATTCCTGGGCGGAGATGTTGTGCGGTGAGGTTCTACGGTGAGTTCCTACCTGTACAACCCGGTCGTTTTGCCTCGCGGCATTGAACATAGCTCTCCCTTCCAAAATGGTATGGCTGATAGGTTTTTCCACATATACATGGGCTCCGGCGTTGACCGCTTCAATCATGGGCAAGGCATGCCAGTGATCGGGTGTCGCTACAATGGCGATTTCGGGATTTGTTTCACTAATGCACTCCCTGTAGTCGGTGTACCACTTGGGTTTGCTTCCGTTCCACCCATTGATTTCATCGGTAATGGTTTGTAGTTGGCGTTGATCCACATCGCAAATACCCACTACTTCAACCCGTCCGGATTTGACAGCCTCTCGCAGGATGTTGGTGCCCCACCAGCCACATCCGATGATCACCAGTCTGAATTTTTGATCCTGCTTTGATTTGATTAGCGGAAATCCGAGGTAGGATGCCCCAGATACTGCTGTTCCGGCCTGTATAAATGTTCTACGCTTCATTAATCTGACTTATATTTTTGTTCTATTGAATACAGTTTGTCGGCAATTTCACCGGCTGTTAACCAGTTGCCCCGGTACATTACCCCTTCAATTGAAGTTGCATTTGAGATGTTGTCCAATGGATTTTCAGAGAGCAGTACCATATCAGCGATCATTCCTGGTTGAATACTGCCTCGGTCCGCTGCATTGAAAAAGGTTGCCACAGCTACCGAACCGGAATAGAGGATGTCATAAGGAGTAAGCCCGGCATCTTGCATCGACTGCATCTCGTGGTGGATGGAAAAACCTGGCACATTGAAGACCTGGGGGGCATCGGACCCTAAAAGAATCGGAACACCCGCAGCATGGAAGGAACGCAGGAATTCCTGACGGATATCAATAAACTTCTGGTAGGTGTCCGGGTCGTAGTCGATCCGTTCCAACATTTGTTCCTTGCTCTGCCTCCAACTGTAACGAAGAGAAGGAGATATGTACTTCATCTCAGGTTGGTTGACCATTTCAGCTGCCGAAACCGGTGAAAGCCAACGTGTCATGAGTGTCTGGGTTGGCACAACTCCAATACCGGCTTCTCTGGTGTTCATCACCAGTTGTGGAATAAGGGAAACATCTGCATCATCAGCGAGCAGAACACCAAAAAAACCTCCATCGGGACGTTGCTCCACGGGTACCAGACCTTCCACATATCCATCAAGATGATCGATTGTGGCGTATTTTGATGCAATGGCATGCTCGATACCGACATCCATAGGCACATGCCCCGCAAATACAATACCGACGCTGTCGGCAGTCCGCACTACTTCATTAAATACATCCAGCTTGATACCGGGGTGAATTTTGAGGAAATCATATCCTTCCAGTTGGTATTTGCTGACACTGTCACGCGCATCCATACGGCCTGGTATGGTATTTCCATTGAGCGACGGACTGGAAGTGTAGATTCTGGGACTGGCAAAGTCTTCTCTGGCAAGTTCTTTCTTAAGTTCCAGGTGATAGGGATTGCCCAGCATTCCTCTGATGGTGGTAATTCCATTGGCCAGATAGAGAAAAAGTGTTTCCTTGACCAGTTCATCATTTCCGTCTTCCGGTACCGGAATATGTGCGTGCATTTCACTGTAGCCCGGCACCAGGTAATTTCCCTGACCATCAATAATCTCAAATCCATCCGAAATTTCCGGCAGATCACCTTCCTCCAGGATTTCGGTGACCCTGTCACCACTGATAACCACGGTCCGGTTTTCCCAAACCGTATTCTCGTGCATGGGAATCACCGTGACATTTTGTAAGATGTACTGAGCAAAGGTTGTCGACCAGGACAATGTGCAAAACAGGGAGAGTAGAATAGCAGACCTCATCGTTGCGAAATATAGTAAGAAATCGTGATCATTAAGATAGCGTTTTCTGATCAGTAAAGGACGGTTAAGGATCCGCTCATTACCTCCGAAGTAC
>JAUILF010000362.1 GCA_030433135.1 Bacteroidia bacterium
AAAAATGTGGACAAAAATGTCGTGACCGACTTGATCGAATGATCAGGCGTATTGATTTAGGGGAGACTAATTAATTCTGGTGAACATAATAAGACTACCGTAGGTTGGACTTATGTTTCATGTAAAAGACCTGACCTTCCTCCCTAATATGATCAAGGAGCCCTTCATTTTTGATATGATCCAGAATGGACAGGTCAATTTTATAAGGCAGGAGCAAATCATCAAGTTCATGGAAAACAGCAGAGAGGTCACTCAAACCCAGCTTGTCTCCTAAAAGGGTAAGATCAATATCGGAAGCATTACGCTGATGACCAACTGCTCTTGATCCGTAAATAATGACCTTTTCGATTTGTTCGTGCTGTTGGAAAACTCCACACATCCGTTGGATTACATCCCCTTTCAGCCCAAAAGTAGTCTTAGAAGCTGAATTCATGATTCAGATAATTTATCCTGGGTTTTAAAATCCTCATACTAACTGAATATAATCTTCTTCCAGCTTTACCATAAACTTGATCTCTGCTTCAAGAGCCTTAAATACTTTTACTATGGTATCAACAGTCGCGCTGTTAGCATTATTTTCCAACTTCGATATCTGTGACTTCTTGACACCAACTATTTCCCCAAGCTCTTGCTGAGTCATGTTTCTCTCCTGTCTGGCTTGCTTGATCATCCTTCCAATAAGTTCCATTTTTAGTTCGTATTCATATTGCTCTCTTTCTTCGGATCCGACAATTCCTACATATTCATCCTTCATTTCAGCAAGTGAATAGGTTTTCAATTTGTTACTTTTCATAATAATCACATTGATTTCGATTCAAAGTATAATTGTCTTGCACGTTCTGCCTTTTCGATTTCTCGAGCTGGCGTTTTCTTAGACTTTTTGATAAAACCACTGGTGGCAATAACCAGTGTATCTGTTTTTTCGGTCTTATCCCAAAATGCCAGAAGCCTGTTTTGGTTTCCCAGGTACTTGCTTCTGAACTCCCAGATTTCACCAGAAAGTTTTTTGAATAACTTTGGATCATTTGTTTGTTCTGCAATGTCTATCACATAAAGCAATTTCGAAGCCGACTTCTTATCCAGCCTACCGAGAAAGTCTTTAGCACCATCCAGAAATACCGTAGTAAACCTCTTCAAGCTTTATTATTCCAAATATATGTCAAGTTTCTAAATATTGAAACATCCGAGAGGAGTTTCGACAGTTGTTGAATTCATCCCATTGAGTTTGGCCAGCGACCTGTAGTAATTCGAAAATGGTTTCTCCCAGTTACTCATGTTGAAGAATTCTGAATCAAATGAAATGAGCTCCTCTAAATGCTCACTTTTCCCTGGAAAACTTCTACTGCAGGACCACACAGCCAGATGTCCTTAAATCCTGCGGGATCCTTTTTAAATTTTACCGTCAGTGATCCTCCCTTGGTCTGGACTTTTACATGTCCTTTTTCCAACTGTTGATTAAGAGCATGTGCCAGGGCAGCTGCAGTTACCCCGGTTCCACAACTGAGGGTTTCATCCTCTACACCTCGCTCATAAGTATTTACCTCGAGTGAGCTGGCATCTTCCTCCACAAAATTGACATTGATTCCCGTTTCCCGAAATCGGTCTGCATAGCGAATGGCTCTTCCGGATTGTACAATATCGAGGTCACTCAGATCTTCTACAAACGTCACATAATGCGGAGACCCTGTATCCATGATGTAGTAACCTTTACCTACCTCCACACTTTGAACCGGTTGCATCTTGAGTTGGATGGTCCCGTCTTTCAGTCTGGACGCGGAATGTACACCATCTGAGGCTGTAAACTTGCAGGATCTGTCAAAAAGCCCCATGCTGTGCACACATTGAACTGCACAGCGTGATCCATTTCCACATAAAGATCCTACCTGGCCATCTGCGTTGAAATAGACCATGTCAAACACATGCTTGTCAGAGGGTTGAAGCAGGATCAGTCCATCAGCGCCGATTCCAAACCTGCGCTCGCACAGTTTTCCGACCAGTTCAGTATCATCAGTTGTCAGGTATTTTTTGCGAAATTGGTCAATGATGATAAAATCGTTGCCGGTACCATGGTATTTGTAGAAAGGTACGTTCATCAGTCAGTTTGATTAAGTTCTATTTGTTCCTCGGGGTGATTATCCAGGTAACACTTTCTGGCAGCCATTAGCCCAAGCATAAAGACAATTAAAACAAGGCTCATCCAGGATATCTTCCAGCCCCAGATATTGCCCATATATTTCTCTTCGTTATCCCCGGTATCGCGTTTAGACATAAATCACCCTTTGGGATTCCCAAGGTACAAAGAGTATGCTAAATTAAACCCCGAACCGGGCGAAATGGTTTGCAATTTGGTATGACTTAGCCTGTTGTGGTGATTTGGTTTCATGAGTACTTTAATGCATGGCTTTTCGTTAATTTAGCAGGGATTTGGTTCTTTTTGGAGTGGTTTTCGTTACGATTGAGTTAAATGAGTGGAGCCATATCAGTAACTCGGATAAATATTTGATAACTTAAGTAGGTTCTACCTGGAAGCATTTCGTACACACTAAAGACTGTACTATGAGAAACATTGGTTTATTGGTGATCGTAGCCCTTTTAAGTTCAATTGTTACGGTAGGGTTTTTCAAGTTACTTGATGGCCCGGACAAGATCATTATACGGGAAACGATTCCTGCTCAGAGAACTTCGGCATCGGATGAACTTTTCTCAGGTAACAAGCAAAGGACTTTTGTTTCCACTACACCAACTGATTTTGTTTCTGCAGCTTCGCATGCCACACCTTCGGTGGTGTTTATCAGGACCTTACATGCAAATAAAAAGGGATACTGGAATTATAAATACACCGCGTCTTCCGGAAGTGGGGTTCTGGTTTCTCCTGATGGATATATTGTGACCAATCACCATGTGGTCAATGAGGGATCTGAGATTCACATAACTCTTAACGACAAGAGAGAATATCAAGCGGTCATGGTAGGTAGTGATCCCACTACTGATATAGCATTGCTCAAGATAGATGCTGACGAGTTGCCTTTTGTCGAATTTGGCAATTCAGATTCCCTGCAAATAGGGGAGTGGGTGATGGCTATTGGTAATCCATTTCGTCTGGAGTCTACTGTGACTGCAGGTATTGTCAGTGCCAAGGCCCGTAATATCAGTATTCTTGATAATGAAGCCAGTGTTGAGTCTTTTATTCAAACAGATGCTGTGGTCAATCAGGGAAACAGCGGTGGAGCTTTAGTCAATACCAACGGTGAGTTAATTGGTATCAATGCCGCCATTATTACGCAGTCCGGTAAATATGAAGGATACTCATTTGCTATTCCTTCCAACCTTGCTCAAAAAGTCATTGCTGACCTTAGGGAATTTGGGGAGGTTCGCAGGGGGATTCTGGGTGTCAGCATCAAGAATATGAATGATGAGCTGGCTAAGCAAATGGGACTTGAAGAAGTAAAGGGAGTATATCTTGATTATGTAAACCCGGCCAGTGCGGCTAACAAAGCAGGCTTGAAAAATGGTGATGTCATTGTCAGTGTTGATGGTACACTGACCAATACTTTCCCACAACTTCAGGAGATTGTAGCCCGAAAACGCCCCGGAGATGTATTGTCCGTAGCATACCTCAGGGGAGGGGATTCTCGTGAGACTGATGTGGTGTTGCAACAGAGGATCGTCAGAGAAATGGATCCCCTGATGGTCGAGATCGGATTCGAACTCAAGGATCTGACGGAGTCTGAAATCAACAAGTTTGATAAGTCAGGGGCTAAGGTAAACAGTATCTACCGTGACAGTAAGATCATGGATACCAACATGGATCTGGATTTTATCATTACTTCCGTAAATGGAAATGAGGTTCAGTCTGTATTGGAAACGCTTGAAGCTATTCAGGAAGTGGGTCATGGTATGGTTGAACTGGGAGGGTTTTACCCGCAATTTGAAGGAGAATATTTCTATGCATTCCGACTGGGTGACGAAGAGGAAAATTAGCCAGTTGGCCTGTTAGCCTGTTAGCCAGTTGGCCTGTTAGCCAGTTGGCCTGTTAGCCAGTTGGCCTGTTAGCCAGTTGGCCTGTTAGCCTGTTAGCCTGTTAGCCAGCCAAATTAGCCAAATAGCCAACCAGCCAACCAGCCAACCAGCCAACCAGCCAACCAGCCAAATAGCCAACCAGCCAACCAGCTAGTCAGCCAGCTTCCTTATTCTTTCAGCAGCTATATTAGTCATCTCTTCGGTCACATCAAGGTGTGTCACAAGTCGTAACAGATGAGTATCCATGGCCACAGCCAGGATACCTTGTTTTTTCAGTAAATCCACCATTTCTGCAGCTGTCAGAGCATTGCTTAACTCGGCAAGAACAATATTGGTCTGAACAGGTCTGATGTTAAGTACTTCCGGATGTTTCATGAGGGCATCCGCCAGTAATCTGGCATGATGGTGATCTTCCTTTAGGCGTTCGACATGATGGTTCAGTGCATAGATACCTGCTGCAGCCAGAATTCCGACCTGCCTCATTCCTCCACCCATCACTTTACGATAGCGTCTTGCCCGGGCAATGAACTCACTGGAACCAATGAGTAGTGAACCTACCGGAGCACCCAGTCCTTTCGATAAACAGATAGAAACAGAGTCAAACATATCACCCCATTCCTGTGTTTGTTCGGCCGTTTCGATCAGTGCATTAAACAGCCTGGCTCCATCCAGATGTAAGGATAGACCTGCGTCCCTGCACACTTTATGGATGGGTTCTATTTCATCCAGGGTATAAAACACACCACCTCCCTTGTTGCAGGTGTTTTCAATGACTACAAGTTGAGACTCGGGCAGCCAGTCATAAGTAGGGGACAGACTTTCTGACACTTGTTTGGCGGTGATCTTTCCATTTTCCCCCTGTATCAATTTAATGGCTGTTCTTGCGTTGTAGGCATAGCCACCGGTTTCGTATTGATAAACATGAGATGTTTGCTCACAAATCAGTTGACCCAGATCTCCGGTATGGAGTTGAATGGCAATCTGGTTAGTCATGGTACCCGAGGGACAAAAAAGTGCTGCTTCATGATTGAACATAGCCGCTACTTTTTCCTGGAGTTGGTTTGCTGTCGGGTCTTCTCCAAAAACGTCGTCTCCAACTTCTGCTTCCATCATATATCTGAGCATATCGGGAGTCGGTTTGGTCACCGTGTCGCTCATGAGGTTTATAGTCATAGGAGGATTCATATTAGAATTAGTCTATTTATGTAACCAATAGATCTTTGCTTCGTCTATATGTTGAATAAGGCTCATTTTGTAGAGACATCCAGCCAGTTAGTCTAATGGATTACGCTAAAAGGAAATCAATTTCACTATTTCACTGACAAAGGACCGGAAAATACATGATTCAAATCAAAAATGTTTTTAAGTCCTATCAGACTGGCTCTACACAACTGCAGGTTCTGAAGGGTATCGACATGGAAATTCATGAGGGTGAATTCGTATCCATAATGGGTTCATCCGGATCAGGCAAGAGTACCCTGTTAAACATCCTGGGGATTCTGGATGACTACGATACGGGAGAATACCGGCTGGACAATACCCTTATGCAATCCCTCTCCGAGAAACAGGCCGCTTATTACCGCAATCAACTCATTGGTTTTGTTTTTCAGTCTTTTAATTTACTCAGTTTCAAGACGGCATGGGAGAATGTAGCTCTCCCGTTGTATTACCGTAAAATTAACCGAAAGGAGCGCCAGGAAATGGCTATGGAATACCTTGACAAGGTTGGATTGAAACCCTGGGCGGAACATTTACCCAATCAACTTTCAGGAGGTCAACAGCAGAGAGTGGCCATTGCGAGGGCGTTGGTCAATCAACCCCGGGTTATCCTTGCTGATGAGCCTACGGGAGCATTGGACTCCAAAACTTCCTATGAAGTGATGGATATTTTTCGCGAGGTAAATGCTGAAGGGATAACGATCGTCATTGTGACACATGAGAATGATATTGCGGAAATGACCAACAGGGTGATACATATCAAGGACGGAAAAATCGAACATCAGTATGTTTGATGCAGATAAGTGGCTGGAGATCTTTTCCTCCATTCGCAGACATAAACTCAGAACTTTCCTCACCGCTCTCAGCGTGTTTTGGGGAATCCTGATGTTGATCCTTCTGGTGGGTGCCGGAAGTGGTTTGGAAAACAGTGTGGAACATAACTTTGCCGATGAAGCCCTGAATTCGTTGTGGATATACCGGGGAAGAACATCGGTGCCATACAATGGTCTGCCGGTGGGCCGACGCATTCAGTTTGATAATGATGATATCGAAAGGCTACAAAGGGAGGTGCCTGAAATCGATCATATATCCGGTAGGTTTTATTTGTCAGGTGATGTTGTCATATCACACAAACAGGTGAGTCTTTCCTACCGGGTGAATGGCGTGCACC
>JAUILF010000363.1 GCA_030433135.1 Bacteroidia bacterium
GGGGCTCAATCGGTGGATTAGCCTGGGCGCAGAACAGGGGCGACTCAAGATTGTGATGAATGCCCGCACAAATGGAGTGGATGCAGAAGAGGTCTATGGCCGGGATAAGAATGATCATAAGATTATTAACGTGGCACTTTCCCTGAAACATAAAGTGAGGAAAACCCAGATTATTCTGGTGACTAAAGATATCAACCTGCGGATAAAGGCCAAGGCCCTGGGTTTGCAAGCAGAGGACTTCAAGACCGGGAAGGTGAAAAACCTGGAAGAGATTTCGGAAAGTTTTCCGGTTATAGAAGATCTTACTGAGAATGTCATCAAGAATCTGTATCAAAAGAACAGAATTGACGAGTCCGGACTCCTCAAAGAACACAAGGTCTCAAATGGCTATTATGTGCTAAATAATTGTACTCATTCAGCATTGGTAAGGTATAACGGTGTAAGTGATCAATTGGAAAGAGTAGAGAAGCGCTATGCCTATGGAATCAAGCCCAAGAATGCTGAGCAGACATTTGCCCTTGATGCTTTGCTCAATGAGGAAATTAAGTTGGTTGCCCTGCAAGGGGTGGCTGGAACCGGTAAAACGTTGTTAGCTCTGGCAGCTGCCCTGGAACAAAAAAATCGTTACGATCAAATAATTCTTTCACGACCTATCGTGCCTTTGAGCAACCGTGATATTGGATTTCTTCCAGGTGATGCAGAGGATAAGATTTCTCCTTACATGCAACCTCTGTGGGACAATCTCAAATTTATCAAGTCTCTTTTCAAGGAGAATGAGAAAAAAAGCAAGGCACTGGACGAGTTGAAATCATCCGGAGACCTGGATATTACGGCCCTAACATTTATTAGAGGACGTAGTCTTACCAATGCCATCTTTATCGTGGATGAGGCACAAAACCTGACTCCTCACGAGATTAAGACCATTATTACACGGGCTGGAGAGGGAACCAAGATTATTTTTACGGGAGATATTAATCAGATCGACACACCCTACATGGATGAGCAGAGTAATGGCCTGTCGTACCTGATCGACCGGTTTAAGGGCAATTATCTTTTTGCGCACATAAGATTGGAGAAGGGAGAAAGGTCTGAATTGGCCAACCTGGCAAATGCTCTACTGTGAGATTTCGTTTAGGTAGATCTGAAAAAAGTATAATAGAGGCCTCTCACCCGCTGGTAGTTCTTCGTCCTTGATGGTTCTGGAGCAAAAAAAAGGCTGCCACCTGGGTGACAGCCACTTTTGTCGTAAGAGCAGATCTCTCTAATATCTTCGATCGTATCTGTTTCTTGATCCTCCCCCGTAACCACCTCGATTACCACCGGAGTTACGTTTTTCACGTGGTTCAGCTTTCTTCACAACAATGGTACGGCCATCAAACTCGACTTCATTTAGTGAATTAATGGCTTCCTGTGCCTCGGTGTCATCAGGCATTTCTACAAACCCAAATCCTTTGGATTTGCCAGTAAATTTGTCCATAATGATCTTGACGGAATCTACTGTGCCAAATTGTTCAAAGGCGTCCTGCAGGTCAGATTCTCTAGTACTAAAATTCAATCTTGCAACAAAGATATTCATGATAAAAAATTAAGTGAATTAAAAAAGTGAGAATTCGGTTGTAGCAAGTCAAATCTTAAGGAATCTTCCAATACTAAACACAAATGAACTCAACTCGGGCTCAAAGATACATTAACTCTACATGACGTGTCCTAAATTTTTTAGGAAATTGATGAAAGAAACTCCAAAGGATGCTGGACGTACAAGCTTGAATCTCACAAATTCCGGGTAGCGAATAGATCGTTTTGTATGCTGATGAGAATCATTCGCTTAAACCTGCTTTACGTTATGGGTATGTCAAGAGAGTCGAATTGGCCTGCCCGACTGGCCACAGGTGGGCAATAGAGACGGACCACGTGGGGCGTACTGCTCGAAGGAAGTCTTGCCTCATGAACGACAATGGTGGGGTGAGAGTCAAAAGGTGCATATGTGATCATACGTGAATAGCAATAGGCCTTCTGAAGCATTTTCCC
Source organism: Bacteroidia bacterium (assembly GCA_030433135.1). GTDB lineage: Bacteria > Bacteroidota > Bacteroidia > Chitinophagales > Saprospiraceae > JABDMH01. The sequence goes on from JAUILF010000363.1 coordinate 2,029, forward strand.
GCTCAGCAATTGACTCGTTCTTAGATCACAATATCCATGAAGTATCCCTTGGCACGGCACCGAATGTAGGTTTTCTGCCTGGTGGAAAGCAGTTATTCCACGCGAATTTTGTCAATGAGCACCTTCTTTCAAGAGCTCTGGAAAATTTGACTGAAATTTTTGTAGGCGTGGAATCGATACTGCACGCACATATGGGTTGTTAGGATTGTTTGCTTCATAATCCTGATGATAATCTTCTGCCTTCCAGAATGTAGTGAGAGGACTTACTTCTGTAGTAATCGGACCATTGAATACAGATTCATCCTCCAACATGGTGATGTATTCACGGATAAGTTCATGTTCCTGAGCGTTCTCATAGAATATGGCAGATCGGTATTGTGGACCAGCATCTGGTCCCTGTCTGTTTAGGGTGGTGGGGTCATGTGATCCAAAAAAGACTTTGAGCAGGGTCGGATAGTCGATCATGGAGGTATCGTAGTACACTTCGACCGCCTCAGCATGACCGGTGGCTCCACGACTCACTTGCTCATAGGTTGGGTCTTTTTCCTTACCCCCGGCATAACCGGAGATCACTTCTCCGACACCCTGAACACTCTCAAAAATAGCTTCCACACACCAAAAACAGCCGCTGGCAAAGTATGCCGTATGTAAGCCTTCGGTTTGCTTCTCTTGTTTGGACGATGACTGGCCGTTGGCCGGAGTACATTGCTGAGCCGACATCAATAAGACGGGTAAGCAAAGGATCAAAAAGAACTTAATTGCTGGCCTGGTATACTTCATCACGATTTCCTGGTCTATGGTGAGTCAATGTTTTCAAAATTAATACAAAAGATGGTCTTATTTGGTTGTGCTTTTGGCAAATTCTTCAAAAAATATTGAAATAAGAGACAAATAGACATTTACGTAAATAATTGAAAATCAACCCAATATTAGTGTATAAACGTTTACAAACGCATACAAACGTAAGTAAATGTTTGATAGACGAATCAGTCAAAAAAACCACTACATCTTTGCTTCGACATCGATGATCAACAAGAAACGCATTTTGTTAACGTAAAAAATTTAATCATGAAAAATCTATCTAATTGCGTACAGTTAATCGGTCACCTGGGTAAGGATGTGGAAATTCAGGAAGTCAGCAATGGCAGTAAGCTGGCTAAGGTACGCCTGGCAACCAACGAGTATTACTATAACAAAGATGGTGAGAAAGTGACCTCAACAGAGTGGCACAATCTTGTGGCCTGGGGAAAGACGGCAGAGCTTATGACTTCACTTGCCTGCAAAGGTTCCCACCTGCTGGTGTCAGGAAAACTGACCAACCGGAGTTATGAGGACAAGCAGGGAGTCAAGAAGTATTTTACCGAAATCAAGGTTGATAACTTCCGTCTTCTCAACAATGGTTCGGAAACCAAGAACCCCTTCTAGGACTTGAAACCGCAATACAGAAATGAAATGGGGAGTTGATATGACATCACTCCCCTTTCATCATCGGACATCAATTGCACAAGTTGTATTAGATTTGAATTGTTTCAGTTGGCAAGTCTAAAAATGAGGTAAATGACATGTAATGGACTTTGGGGATACGGAGTGGGCAAAGGGTGCTACTCGTATAAGATGATACTTATTCTTCTTGTCCCTCTGGTCGGGTGGGCTCAAAAACCGGATCCACAGATATTGATAGATGAGGTTAGGTCAAGTTTTGCTCCTGATAAGAGGGTGGCTATATTCAATATTGAGTGGGATGAGAGATCTCAAAGTGTAGTGGGTGAGACCAATCTACCTGAATCCATGGCCGCCTTGACAGATAGTCTAACCAAATATGAGTACCCGTTTACAGATAAAGTAAAATTGTTGCAAAGTACCCCGGGACTGGTTAACGTGTCTGTATGTAATATAAGATCCGAACCCAGGCACAGTGCTGAGCTTTCCACGCAGTCCTTGATGGGAACTTACCTGCGTATTTTCAAGGAAGACAATGGCTGGCATTATGTCCAAACTCCCGACGGTTATCTGGGTTGGTTAGATGCAGGTGGATTTGTTTCGTTGACCGATTCCCAACTTCAGCAATGGAGAGACAGGGAGAAGGTTGTGGTGACAGTGTCATTTGCTTCTATTGAGAATCAAAACGGTGACATCGTATCTGACGCAGTAGCAGGTAATATTCTGAGAACTACCGGAATGGATGGAGATTATGCTGAGGTAGTGTTGCCTGATGGAAGAGAAGGCAGGATTGCAAATTCTGACATTGAGTCATATGAGCAATTTATCGGGATCGAGAAACCGGTGACGAGTTCCGTTATTAAAACCGCCAGGAATCTGATGGGCAGACCTTATCTGTGGGGTGGAACCTCTGTGCATGCGATGGACTGCAGTGGATTTACCAAGACCATTTTCTATCTCAACGGAATGGAGTTACCCAGGGATGCCAGTCAACAGGTTCATATTGGTACCGATATTAGTACCGATACGACCCTGAGAAATCTGCAACCCGGTGATCTCTTGTTTTTTGGACGAAAAGCCTCAGCTGAGCTCCCCGAAAAGATCACACATGTGGCACTTTATTTAGGAGACGGATTGATAATCCACGCTTCAGAGCGGGTGCGAATTCAGAGTTTGAGAAGGGGGCAGCCTGATTTTGCTGAACACCGCCTGCTGACCTTTGTTCGCGCCAAACGGTTGTTGGATAACATAGGAGAGGAGGGGCTAACAAGGCTTGATCAGCATAAGGATTACTAAAAAGGGTATGAGCGACAGGGAAACAACCACCTTGAAAGGAAGTAATAAAGGTAAACCATTCCGGTGGTTTATGATCGTGATTGTCTGTGTGATGATTCTCACCGGTCTCATTACCATGGTTGATATTTGGAGTAATGAGGTCGTTGAAGCTACTGGTTCATCAGAGACAAGAAGGATCATTTTGCCTGATGGTCATCAAGTAGAGCTTGCATCAGACTCTGAGTTGAGGTTCCACAAGGGAGCTCCCAATGAGCTACTTTTGGTTGGAGTAGCAACCTTTAACCTGGATGATCAGGGACAAAGTCTGACCATTGATACCAGGGATTTACATATTGAAGCAAGAGACAGCGAATTCAGGATTTGGGCCCGCGATAGTACGGTAGTAGATGTGACCAGTGGGAAAATCCATATTTTTCTTCGTGATTCTAATGGCAAAGAAGGAGAATCACCTATTATGTTGGAGCAAGGGGATAGCTATGGATATAGCTTGCCAGCGAAGTGATTCAATATAGATGCTCTTGGCCATAAATACGGGGTCTGGCATATGTACAGCTTAATGGTACCTCTATTACAGAGAACCTACCCATCCGCAGACGCGGTTGATTTTACTCAAATTTTGAAAAGCTGGAATTGTACCTACCTACTAAATACGGCTAATAGCCATATAAAATGATTCAGAGTAAAATCAATTATGTATCTTTTTCCCAGTTCATGCAATCGATTTCGCATAGTAGCCTCAAGGTATCCTGGATTTGCTCGAGGAGAGTGTTGGTATGTTTTGCGGAAGGTTAGATATTTACAGAAAAATGAGGGTGAGAATACGTAATCTTTTCTTTGGTGTGTTGTCATTTTTGACAACGATGTCATGGTCGCAATCAAGAACAGTTGCTACGATCAATGTGGATGCTGGTGATTTTGATCGATTGAGTACACCTGTCTATGCCAGTCTTGAAGGTCTGGAAGTTGATTTTACTGTTGAAAAGCTTTCGCTTTTCGAGCTGGTGAATGGACAGTTTGTACCTGTTGATGTTCAGATTGAGTATGGGGATCAGGATTTGCTTTGGTGGATGCTAAGTGGTAAGACCGAGAAGCAGAATGTACGCAGGTATGAACTAAGGGCGGATTCGGGATCATCTATAGATCAGGGGATTTCAGCTTCTGATGATGGACAATCTGTAACGATCTCTATGGCTGGACGAAACATTGTTGGGTACCAGTATGAGAAAGCTGAGGTTCCTGAAGGAGTGGATAAGATTTACAGTCGTGCAGGATTTATCCATCCATTGTGGTCACCCGCTGGTGAGGTTCTGACCAGGATACAGCCCCCGGATCACTACCATCATTATGGGATTTGGAATCCATGGACACATACTGAATTCGAAGGACAGGAAATTGATTTCTGGAACTTGAACAAGAACCAGGGAACTGTGAAGGTTGATGGCAAGCCAGGGGTCGTGGATGGTCCTGTTTTTGGCGAAATCCAGACCATTCACCGTCACGTCGTCATGCCTGATTCGGCACACGCGAATAGCCGGGAGGCCCTCAGGGAGGATTGGAAAATTAGAGCATGGAAGTCTGAAGATGGTGGAGTATGGTTGATTGATATTTTTTCCACCTACTCGT
>JAUILF010000364.1 GCA_030433135.1 Bacteroidia bacterium
AATCCACAAACGGCTTATTGGTCGCAGAATTGCCCCAAGACCCGGTGAGCTTGGCCTTGGAATCATCGATCACAACACCAGGCATTTTTCGCGATGAGATCGCATGCGGATCGTCGTACTCAAGCACTTGCCCATCTTCCAACAAGCGAACTTTCAGGTCATCGTACGACAGGTCTTGCACAGCGATGTTCTTGTCGATCGACATCACGGCCGCTGTGGCTGCGGACTGGCCGAGAATCATGAAGACGGGTTCCATACGTATGGAACCAAAGGCAATGTGCGAACTGGATAGACATACAGGTACCAATAAGTTGGTACATTCTTCCCTTTTGGGCGTGATGGAACCATAGCTGATTTGGTACGGATCTTCCGGGTGCACTCCAATGTCTCCCTCATTTTGCACATAACCATCTGGTTTTACATATCGCTGTACATTGTGTGAATCCATCGTGTAAGATCCCATTCCAATAGGATCTTCCACTTCTTTAGTTCCCATAATTTCATGTTCGGTCATTACCCGGGTACCCAGCATTCTTCTGGCTTCCCGAACATATATTTTGTAAGGCCAGTGACCATTGTCAGCAAATTCATCTTTGGCCAGACCATATCGGCTCATTTCTGTTCGTACCGAGTCGGGCACTGCTTCATCATGTGAGAGGAAGTACATGAGACCCTTCTGATACTGCAGGTGTTCCTCAATAATTTCCTGCCTACGCTCATAGCTGGCCTCGGGATAATCGTAGTTCATACCAATGTTATCGGTACTGAAGGGTCCATGGTTGTTGGTATCGGTTTTATGATTGGGAATCGGGTCAAATTTGCGAAAGGTTTCATCCCATCCGGCCTCATAAACCCGGGCCAGCAATTCATATTGACGCCGGTCGTACCCATCCGGTTTGGTAAATGGAATCCGGTTGACCGGATGCATTGTGAGACACATTCTGAAGCAGTACGCCTGCAACCGATGATCACCTTCTCCTTTTACACCGGGATCTTCTGCTGAAATCCGTGGCAGTAAGCCTGAGGATGGATCTCCGGGTGTATTGTAAGGACTGACGGGTTTCTTAAAATAGTGATCGTGATGTAAGACCCCGGTTTGAATTCCGTTCCAGTCTTCTCCGTAAGTGTCATTGGATTCACGGCCCACGGTGTAAGAAACGCCTGCCAATGCCATGAGATCACCTTCGTAAGTGCAATCGATAAAGACTTTACCTCGATAGGTATTTCCACTCAGGGTTGTGATGCTCTGTATCTTTTTCCCCTTCATGGCAACTCCATTTGTGCGATCCAGCCATTCATCGCGATGTACTTCTACCTGATGTTCGCTGATGAGGTGCTCAAAGGCTTTTTCAGCAATGCTGGGTTCGAAGATCCACATGGTACGTTTATCACCATCGATGGCCGGAGTTCCCTGACCCTTGTTACCATATTCTGATCGCTGTTGCCAGCGCCAGTTCCTGGGGTTTTCATATTGATTGTATATCTCCTGGTAAAACTCTCGTGCCAGTCCTCCAATGACTTCTTTATTGCCGGTGTCTGTCCAGCCAAGTCCACTGGAAGATAGTCCTCCCAGGTGTGTCATGGGCGACACCATAATAACGGATCTGCCTGATCTTACGGCCTGAACGGCAGTTGCTACTGCGGCAGAAGAGCCTCCGTATACTATGATATCTGCCTCGTATTCATCCTGTGCGACTAACGCCGAGTTAAGATACAGGATCAGGATTGCAGCTATAAAACGTTGAAAAAATTGCATGTAGTTGATTGTCATTTGTCCTTTAAGATAGTTATGGGCGGTGAAATTTATTGACCTCCACTGAAAAGGGCCTCTCGACCCGGATGTGAGCCCCACTCCTGTCTTCGTTCGGGGTCAAAATCAGGATTAGGTACAGGTAGTTCGGCATTAACTGATGAACGCCAGTCGGCAAGCAATCCTTTTAATTCTCTGGCTTTATCCGGATTTGTGTTGGTGAGATCACGCGTTTCACCGGGATCACTTTCAAGATCATACAGATCGACTGTGTCGTCGTTGAGATAGTGGATGAGTTTCCATTTACCTTTCCGGACCGCACTCGCAGGTACTGCATGGTGGTAAACGGGGTAGTGCCAGAAAATGGCCCGTTCTTCTTGTTGGGTCTTTCCGTCCAATAGTCCTGTGAAACTGGCCCCGTCGAGGGTCTGGCCAACCTCCCGGGAGTATCCGGAAAGTTCTTTAAAAGTCGGTAGAAAATCCACACTGCTGATCAGGGCTTCGTTGGTGCTTCCTGCCGGTACTCTTCCAGGCCAATACACCAACATAGGTTCCCGGATACCACCTTCATATACGGTACCTTTCTCCGACCTTAGCGGGGCGTTGCTCGAGGCAATATACAGGAGACTGTCTCCTTCATAGTAGTGCTGTTTGCTCTCTGCAATCAGGGGTACTTTGTCAAATCGACTGATCAGACCGCCATTATCCGAAAAGAAAACCACCATTGTTTCTTGGGAAAGTCCAAGTTCGTTCAATTTATCCAGTACTCTGCCTACACTAATATCGATGTGTTCGATCATGGCGGCATAGATCGCATTGCCGGGATAGTTGCCATTATTGGGCTTGGCGAGGTATTTTTCGATCAATTGTGTATCGGCATCTAGCTGAACATGCACATCGTAAAATGCAAGAGTCAGAAAAAAGCTGCTGTCCTGGTGCTTTTCGATGAAGTCGATACTAAGATCAGTAAGGGCTTCGGAAAGTATTTTTTCTTCCGGAAATTCTTGTGGTGGTTTAAGGACATTGTTGTAGTTGTAGTAGGGACTACCCTGAAAAATCACACTTTCATCGTATCCCTGGTTTTTAGGAAAATGTTTTTCGGTGTGCCCCAGGTGCCATTTACCAAAATAGCCAGTAGAGTAACCGGCGCTTTTCATTACCTCTCCTACGGTTTCTATCTGGAGTGGGAGGTATTGAGTCCTGTTTTGCGGAACGGTTACTTCTTCAAATGGTCGCCAGTGCCCAGGTAAAAAGTCAATGATGCCAACCCTTGCAGGATATTGACCCGACTGGATGCTGGCACGGGTTGGGGAACAGACCGGACAAGCTGCATAAGCATTGACAAAACGCATGCCCTCACGAGCCATCCGATCCAGGCTTGGTGCTTCGTTAAAGGTGTTGCCATAAGAAGGCAGGTCCGCCCAGCCCAGATCGTCAGCCAGGATAAAAATGATGTTGGGTGGTTGTTCTGAATCCTCTTCTCCACATGAGAGTAATATGGAAGAAAGTGCAACCAGAAATAGAATGGAGACCTTTGTTGATAAGTGACACATAAAAAATGCAGTATTTTTGAAAGGTAACTTTTAATCCAAAATTATTGAAATGACCTTTAGCCGAATACCCCGAAGAAGTTTTGTTCGTAATCTTTCCATGGCTACAGGAGCTACGATGACCGGTTCTTCCCTTTCACTTTTTGACAGAAGAAAGCAGCAACGCAGATTGGGTGTGGCCCTGGTGGGTCTGGGCAACTACAGCAACACCATGCTGGGGCCAGCGCTAAAAGAAACCGAACATTGCTATTTGGCCGGTATTGTAACAGGCACTCCCACAAAGGCTGAAAAGTGGTCTGAAGAGTACAAAATTCCTGCAAGCAACATTTACAATTATGACAATTACGATGATATTGCCAACAATGATGCGATCGATATCATATACGTGGTATTGCCAAACAGTATGCATGCTGAATATAGCATCCGTGCCCTGGAAGCCGGTAAGCACGTTATTTGCGAAAAGCCCATGGCAATGACAGCAGAAGAAGCGAGGAGTATGATTGCTGCTGCCAATAAAGCCCAACGCAAACTGGCCGTCGGTTACCGGCTGCATTACGATCCATTCCATCAGGAAGCCATGAGGCTGGGGCAAAGTGAGGCCTTTGGTCCCATTAATTATATGGAATGTACCCTGGGATACTCTTTTACACCGGATGTAAATTCCTGGAAAGTGAAAAAAGCGATGGGTGGAGGTTCGCTGTATAATCTTGGGGTTTATCCGATTCAGGGAGCACGCTATACCAAGGGTGCGGAGCCCGTTTATGTAACAGGCCAGGCCACCAGAAAGCGAGAAGATATTTTTCGGGAAATTTATGAGCACTTTACCTGGCAGTTGGAGTTTGCCGATGGAACGTTGTGCAACAGCTACTCCGGACCAGGAGCCTATCTGGACCGGCTGTGGGCAGGTTGCACCGACGGTTTTATTGAGCTGGACCCAAGTTATAACTACACTGGCCAGGTAGGGCGAAGCACTCAAGGTACCATGAACTACGAGCATGTATTCCAACAAAAACTCCAGATGGATGATTTTGCTATCTGTGTACGGGAAGACAAACCATCGAGGGTGGATGCCATGGAGGGATTAAAGGATGCCTTGATCATTGACGCCATATACGCATCCATCTCAAATAATGGAACGAGGACAAAAATCGGCACTGTGTAAGGATGACCGGCACAATTTGCCGGTAAAAAGCTTTGATCCGGTATGGTAGAATTCGTTAATTACTGTTATGAAGACCAATGCTCTTTTCCTGGTGTGTTTAATAATAGTTTCCATGACTTATGCACAAAGCAAGAGGCTTCGGGATTATGGTATCAGCCCCGGGGTGCTGCCAACAGGAACTCTCAATGCCATAACTGATGTTCCCGGCGTAAGGGTAGGGCAAGTCACACTGATAGAAGGAGATTCCATCCGAACCGGTGTGACAGCGCTCATACCTCATAGTGGAAATATTTTTCAGAACAAGGTACCTGCCGCCATTCATATTGGTAATGGTTTTGGAAAACTGGCAGGTTATTCACAAGTGAAAGAATTGGGAAATATTGAAACACCGGTCATTCTGACCAATACCTTAAGTGTCCCGACTGCTTCAGACGCCTTGATTTCCTATGTGTTGAAACAACCGGGAAATGAAGATGTGCGATCGGTAAATCCGGTAGTAGGTGAGACTAATGACGGTTATCTCAATGACATCAGAGGCCGCCATGTGACCGGGGAGCACATCTCCGAGGCCATAGCCAATGCTTCGGGAGGCCAGGTTAAGGAAGGAAATGTGGGTGCCGGTACCGGTACAGTTTGCTTTGGATGGAAAGGAGGAATTGGCACCTCTTCCCGGAAATTGCCAGCCAGCAGAGGAAGTTATACTGTGGGAGTTTTGGTGCAGTCCAATTTTGGAGGTGTTCTGCAGATTGATGGGGTGCCTGTGGGTAAAGAGCTGAAGAACTACACGATGAGCCGGGAACTGGAAGGTCAATCAGATGGTTCCTGCATGATGGTGGTGATCACCGATGCTCCGGTAGATGCCCGAAATCTGGGGAGAATGGCCAAAAGGGCCATGTTGGGCCTGGCCCGCACTGGAGGTATTGCTTCCAATGGTAGCGGTGACTACGTAATTGCCATGTCTGTGACTCCTGGAAACCTGGTTCCATACAATAGTGATGTATCTACATATTCACCCACCTTCCTACGCAATGATGCCATGACTCCTCTATTTCTGGCTACAATCGAAGCCACCGAAGAAGCCATCCTGAATGCTCTTTTTGCTGCAGAATCCATGACTGGTCGGGATGGACACACCATCAATGCACTTCCTGTGGATACGGTATTGGAACTGATGAAGAGAAAGGAGTAAGTTGTTTCTATTGTTTCTAGGTTGTTTATAAGTTGTTTCTAAGTTGTTGCAGATTGTTCCTAGGTGGTTTCCTACTGTGAACTGAGAACTGAGAACTGGAAACCGGCAACCGGCAACCAGCGACCGTCAACCGGCTAGGTTGGTTCTCTCAAAGTCGCCAGGTAATTCACCAAATCAATGATTTCTTCCTCGCTCATCACCTGGGTCAGGTCAGTCATCAGTGAATAGTCTGCTTTCCTGATATCAGTGATTTGTTCTCTGAGGTAGGTTTGTTCGAGCCCACCGATCAGTTTCAGAATGATGGCCTCCGGAGTTTCACTGGCGAGAAGACCTACCATTGTTCCCCCTTCCTTCAGGTCCACCTCATAGGTTTCATATCCATAATTTACCCCTTCGCTGGGATAGATGATGGACCGGTAAAGACCTTCCTGGTCCAGCTTGGATCCTATCTGAGATAAATCCGGGCCAAAGGCAATGCCCTCTCCTTGAATTTGATGACAGGTTTGACAATTGGTGGCAAACACCTCTTTCCCGTTTTCCACATTGCCCACGGTGGCGACCATGACCCGAATGGGAGAAAGTACCTTTCCCTCACTACCGGGTCGTTCCAGGTATTTCGCTGCTTCCTGGTGAATATTGACCCGGTATACACTAAAAAGAACCGCTGCTGCCGCCTCCTTGACGTCCTCTGGAAAATCGGGTTCCTTAACGGTCTC
>JAUILF010000365.1 GCA_030433135.1 Bacteroidia bacterium
CCCTGATTTACGATAAAAGGTCGAAAGTCATCTCTTCCATAAAGATTTTCACCCGTAAGAATGGGAACCTCTGATTTTTCTGTGAGTTTGACCCATTGCTCGTTATAAGCAATAGGTAGTGGATCCTCAAGCCATATAGGCCGGATCGGAGCTACTGCCTGCGCCAGGCGCAAAGCACTGTCAAAATCAAATTCCCAGTGACAATGCACCGCGATGTCAAAATCCAGCCCCAGGGCATCCCTCATGTTGGTAAATCCTTCTGCATTGCGATCTACTTCCAGATTTGAAAGTCTCCGGTTGTTCAAACGATTCCATGCCTGATCTCTTAAAATATTGGTTTTGCATGCTGTCCATCCCTGTCCATGCATCAATTCCGCAAATTCAGCACAGGACTCTTTGCTCAACATGTCCTTTGGTCCTGCAGAGGCATAGGCTCTTACTTCCTTAACGTGGCTACCCCCGCCCAAAATTTTATGGACAGGTTGTTCGGTAATCTTACCGATCAAGTCCCATAAAGCAAATTCGACGCCGGTGATGGCATGAGTGGCGATCCCATGATTGCCACCATAATAGGATGTACGCGTACTCATCTTGAATACCAAATATTCAAGATCCAATGGATCCTGCCCCATTAGAATGGGCTTGCAAACATGATGGATGATGTCTTTGGCTCCATATCCATTTTCATCATGATGACATTCTCCAATTCCTACTAAACCCGCATCGGTTGAAATCTTCACCAGGGGACTGACTCTAAAGCCAACCTTTACCAGTATGCATTGTACATCCGTGATCGATACTTTGCTGGTGAGCGGACTTTTTAGTAGATCGAGATAGGGCATGAATGGCAGCACGGGTGCTGTTACTGCCAATTTGTTAATGAAAGTTCTCCTATGCATAATGTGGCTTGTTGGTTATGACCTTCCACTTAAATATAACCAAACAGTCAATTTCCAAAGAAGCTTTTAAGCTTCAAATCTCATAATTAGAACTACTGTGATATAGGTTCGAAGTTGCAAACTTCGAACAGCGCCAAATTGATGTACATCGTAGGACAGTACAAGGGCTCCCAAAGAGAAGTAGAAGGTGTCAGTAATGTGTTGAAAATCAAGTTGGAAAACGGTCAACCTTATTTTGGCATTAACAAATTACCTGAAACCCAACGCCCAACAAGCCAACAAGCCAACAAGCCAATCAACTAATCAATTGCAAAACAATAAAACAACCCATTACCACCAGTACCCTGGAGATTAGCCTGACCACATCCACGGGATCCATGTGCTGAATTCCATGAAGTGGGATTTTCTCCACCACCGGTACGGTCATGATGGCCTACCTGGGCACTACCATCTTCGGAGCTGCTGGTCCAGTTCATGCAGGTGTGATCTCCATCACCGGAAAAGGCAGTACCATCCAGTTGTGAGCCGGTGATAATATCATGCATATTGGGATCGTCGCCCCGCCCATTGACCATTTCACCTTTTTCATCGAGTGAATTTTCCTTACTGAGTTTATTATTGTCGCTGTGAAGGTCGTCCACATTTTGCGCCACCATCACTCCTTTGGCATTGTACCACGGGCCGGTTCCAATCCGGTCCCTGGCGTTGATGGCTTCAGAGTCAGCGGTAGCACTGGTGCTGAGATAAGCTCTCCAGGTCTTATCTCCTGCACCGGCCGTCTCCGCCAGTTGCTGGCAGTGTTGGTCGGCTCCTTCCAGTCCACCTAGATTGGCACCATCTCCGGGACCGGTACTGGTGATGAAGAAGCTCATTTCATTCTGAGCAAAAGTCAATGTGAGTGTGCAGGCAAAAAGAATGGTAAGAAGAGTTTGAAACTTTAACATGGTCATGTATTTAAATGATTGTAATCCTTTGAGCATAAGAAGTTAGTGAATAAACGGGGATATTCAAAGAGGATATTGGCTCCATATTGGCAAGGAACGTTATTCAAATAACTATTCGACGATGAAGGCAAGTTTTTGATTTATTCTATGTAAGTAGAACAAATAATTGCATGTATCAAAAAATTGCCTTTTATTTGTTCTACAACAATGGATAAAATGCAGGAGTATCGCTTAGGTGAGTTTGAGGAAGTGATGATGTTACTGGTGGGAATATTACACGAAGAAGCCTATACCCTGAAGATTGAAGAGGAGTATACCAGGCAGACGCAGAGATCATCTTCTGTTGGGGCGGTTCATGCTTCGCTCAACCGACTCGAAAAGAAAGGCTTTCTAAAATCAAAAATGGGTGCTCCAACTGCTAAAAGGGGTGGAAGACGCAAAAGAATCTACGCCGTAACCGCACTCGGAGATCGGGTGTTGAATGATGCCCGGCATCTGAGGTTGTCCCTTTGGAATCAGTATCCCGGATTTTCCCGCAATCAACTGGGTTATGCATGAAGAGATCGATAATCAAGCTCAGCCTCCTGCTGCCGCAACAAGGTTTTTGCGTTGGTTTCTCCGACCAGATTTACTCGAGGAAGTAGAGGGAGACCTACACGAGAAATATATGGACAAGCTGGAAGGCACTACCTCTACTAAAGCTAACTGGCAATATTGGTACCAGGTGTTGCAATACCTGCGCCCGTTTGCCATTCGTCAATTTCACTTACTGCCAAAAATCAATCCGGATATGTTTCGCAGTCACTTTAAGGTAACCTTTCGTAATCTATGGTCCCAGAAGTTTCACTCAATCATCAATATTCTTGGGCTGGGTCTGTCTCTATGTGTGGTTTTTCTGATCCTTCTATGGGTACGTGATGAATGGAATGTGGACAAGTTCCACCTTAATGCTGATCAGTTATTTCGGGTAAAAAGGACCATTCCACTGGAAGGCCAGGCGTTGGATGTGTACCGGGGAATATCCTATCCGCTACTAAAAACATCAGTCGAAGAGATACCGGGAGTCAGGGCCTATATTCCGATTGGATACAGCCATGAGGATCACCTCCAGGTAGGAGAGGAGGTGCTTCGGACAAAAGGTACCTTTGCTAATGCTTCATACCTGGAGGGTTTTTCTTTTCCTTTGTTGCAGGGTGATGCCAAACAACTGGATGACCGAAAAGATGCTGTTGCCATTTCCGAGAGTCTTGCTCTGAGGTTCTTCGGCAATGACTGGAGGACAGAGGCTATGGGCAGTACATTGCATATTCACGATAATGGTGATTTTTCAATTCAGGCCATATATGCGGATTTTCCTGCTGGTTCATCCTTGCAAAATGATTTCTTATATAGCCTTCAGGCACATCTTGATGATAACGAATGGCTGATGGAGTGGACCAATAATGGAATGCAGGGAGTGGTCCTATTACAGGAGAACGCGAACCCTGCGATAGTCCAATCGACGATGGATGCCCTGTTTAAGGAGCATCAGGAAGGGGATCTGAAAGAAGGAATCATCTTGCAGAAATTTCATGAGGACTACCTTTTTGGCCAGTATGACAATAAGGCGAGAGTAGCAGGTGGGAGGATAGAGTATGTAAGAATATTTGTGGTGGCAGCTGTCTTTCTCCTCATTATTTCATGTATCAATTTCATTAATCTCTCAACTGCGAGAGCGACCAAAAGAGCCAGGGAAGTTGGGGTAAGAAAAACCATTGGAGCCGGGAAAAAATCATTGGTTAGTCAATTCCTGATCGAATCGTTTGTAATTACAGTTTTCGCTGTTATTCTTTCGGTTGCCATGACTGTAATATTATTTCCTTTTGCCGAATCATTAACGGGAAAAGATTTTGCAATTTCTTTTGGTGATCCTTACTTGTATATCGCTGTCATAGGTATCACTGTGATTACTGCACTACTTGCCGGATTTTATCCTGCATTGGTTTTATCCAATTTCAAACCGATAAATATGCTGAGTAGTAAGCAGGAAAAGAGAGGAGGTTTGTCCTTACGACGGGGGTTAGTAGTACTTCAGTTTGTTTTATCTCTCCTTTTGATTGTTAGCGCTTTGGTTGTATCGCAGCAGGTTAACCACATTATGAACGCTCACCTGGGGATGCAGAAGGAAAATTTGCTTTCCATTCATCAGGATGAACTCATCACCAATAAATACGATGTGTTAAAGCGTGAACTGGAGTCAAAAGAGTCGGTCGCGGGTGTGACTGTTGCCGGTCCGACGCCACACCAGATGCTGGCTTCCACCAGTGGAGTGAATTGGACGGGAAAGAGGCCGGACCAGGAAAATGTTGAATTTTCCATATTGTGGACGGCTCATGATTTCCCGGAGATGTTTGAGATTCCAATGGCTGCCGGGCGCTTTTATCGCAAAGATGAAGTTGGAGATACCACCCGAATTGTCGTCAATGAAAAAGCCTTAGAGATCATGGGATTAGAAGGTGATCCCATTGGGCAGACCATTGAATGGTGGGGTGATCCCCGCCAGATCATTGGTGTTTTGCAGGATTTCTATAATCAATCTTTCTATGAACAGATTAGTCCCTCTGCATTCCTCCTGGATCCGGATAACGCCGGGAGTCTGTTTGTAAAGGCAAAGGCAGGACAGGTTGCTGCATGCATTACTGATGTCAAATCTGTTTTCCGGGAAGTTGTGCCCGAAGTACCACTGCATTTTACCTTTGTAGATGATCAAATTCAGAGCCAGTATCAAAGTGAGATAGTTACAGGTAAATTGGCCAATCTGTTTGCCATCATTTCGATCTTCGTGTCATGCCTGGGATTACTGGGACTAATCACATTTGTTGCTCAACAAAAGACCAAGGAAATTGGAATTCGTAAAGTTCTTGGAGCTTCATTACCCTCTCTGGTAGGACTCCTTTCCCGGGAGTTTATCTTATTGGTATTATTGGCATTTATGGTAGCTAGTCCGATTTCGTATTTGGTCCTGGTGCAATGGCTGGACCGATTTGCGAATCATGTGCAAATAAACTGGTTATTGTTATTCGGCATTACGGGTCTTGGTGCCATGGTAATCACATTAATTACCATCGGATTTCAAAGCGTTAAATCAGCACTGGCCAATCCGATGGAAAGTCTGCGAACTGAATAATGGTACCTCTATTTCGTAATAGTAATTCTAATGCATATTCCCGGTTGAAGGGCAAGTACATGGGTCAGCTCCTGCGGTTGGGTAGATAGATATGAAATTCAGTGAATTCTCCTATGTGGCTGTTCACATGAATGCTGCCCTTATGCAAGTTGTTTATAATGTCATAACTGATATATAAACCCAGGCCAGCGCTGGACCTGTTTCCGGATTTGGTGGTAAAGAAGGGGGTGAAAATATGTTCTTGTGTCTCTGTTGTCATGCCAATTCCATTGTCTCGAATCTTGATTAACACGCCATCATGATCCTCAGCTATCGTAACCTGGATCATGGGATGATAGTCTTGAGTATTTTGCTGTTTTTCAAACACGGCGTAACAAGCATTATTCATTATGTTCAGCAGAACCCTTCCAAGTTCCTGAGGGTAAGCCCAAACAAAAGGAACTTCACCCAATACGGATTCGAAGTCCACCCTGAAAGTAGGGTGCTTGGCTCGAAAACTATGATAGGCAAATTGCATGTTTTCGGTGACCATCTCGGGTAAGGATATTGGTCGGAGTTCACTCTTGCCACCCCGGGTATGTTTCATCATACTACTCACGATCTGGTCGGCCCGGCTACCACTGGACATTATGTCCTTAGAATTTTGTTCTAACTCCTCGATGAGTTCAGTAATTGACTTATAGGCATGATTGTCGATTTTATTTTGCAATGGCTGTATTTGTCGTTTGAGATCCCCCAATAATTCGGAGGATCCTTCAGCGAAGTTGCAAACGAAATTGATGGGGTTCTTAATCTCATGAGCAATACCCGCAGTCAACTCACCCAGCGATGCCAATTTGGCCTGAGCAATCATCTGATCCCTTACTTGAAGGATTTGTTCTGACTTTTCTTGCAGCTCTGTTTTTTGCGCAGAAAGTTGCTTGTTGACCTCTGTTAGTTGTACATTTCTTGTTCTTATTCTATCCAACAACTTCTTTCTTGTCCGGGCACCTCTCAGGACAATAGTGGCAACGAGGATCAGGGCAATGGCTATTCCAGCCATAAACCAAATGAGGAGGTTTCTCTTACGTAGCTCTATCTCTCTTACCAGCTGATCCTGACGGAGGTCCTGATTTTCAGACATCTGCTCTTCCAGTGATATTTCGCGATCCCGCCACTTTTTAGCTTCAAGTTGTACTAAATCAAACTTAGCCTGGTAGATATCAAGCACTCTTCGATTCAAAGATTTTATCGCCTCCTGATCATTTGTTTCACTGTAAACATCCAGCAGGCTTGAAACCAAGTTGCTCAGAGCTTGTGGGTTGATAGATTCGCTTTGCTCGAGGGCTTTGTCATAATAATATTCTGCCCGATCAT
>JAUILF010000010.1 GCA_030433135.1 Bacteroidia bacterium
GAGGAGCCCAGTACTTCAATCCCACGTTTTCGAACCGCTAGATCTAGCGAGGTGTCGTGTACTATCTCACTCAGGAAATCCAGTGTCTTTTCATTGACGGATGCGCGCAAGGCATGGATCAGTGCTTCAGCCACTTCTGGGTTAACCTCCACCCGGGAGTGAATGAGATCCAGTCTGTTGAGACCATTGGGATCTGCCAAAACCTGAATGGCATCAAACCCAGCGTCATTAGAGAATGATTGCTGTCCTAGTGAAAGTAAGTCCTCTGCACGATCTTTCAGCTGATATTTCTTCACCAATTCTACAAATTGCCAGGTACCTTTCAGTTCATCCAATGTTTGATCCAGGGCATTCTGTACCGAGGGTGTCAGGTTGATAGCTTGGGGATCAAGTGTTTGTAGGGTGAGAGAACGGATTTGAGACTGATCACTGTGATTTCCATCAAGGAGAGATAAGAGATCCTGGTTCTTTTCCATTTGTTGATGGAAATGAAAGGCACGGAAATACCTTACTCTTTCCTCAGTACTTACCTGATCGCTGAGAATAATGCGGGCCAGCCATTCAGTTGCGGCTGGTGCCCGGGATCTCCAAACGATGTCGCGGGCGGACGATGAGGAAATGGGGTCAGCAAGCCCATCTCGCCATGTTGAAAAACGCTCTGGCCAGTTCAGATCAGCTCCTATTCCCAAAGCCTCAAGATACCAGCGGTCGCCTTCGTGTTGAGCAGCGAGTTTTGACCATGACAAGGAACTTCGACTATCCTTCTCAAATCGCAATGCAAGGGCCAACTCCCTTCGTACGGCCGGTGAGGGATCATTGATCAGTGTTTCGATGATAGCAGGAATTGAACCTCCAACCTGGCGGGCTGCTCGAACGGCAGTGATTCGAATATCGGGATTCTCGTCATTCAGGGCCTGGTCGATAAATTCCGAACCGATTTCGGGAAGCTGAGCAAGCAGCCACAAGGCTCGAGCTCTTTCACGGATATTTTTACTTGTCGTCCAGATTTCTTCAAGGACTGCCTGGGCTTCAACTCCACTGCTTTTTAAGGTTTGAAAGGCTTGATAGCGGATGTCCTGATTAGGACTGGCCAGGTACTTAGCTGCCGTGGTGACAATGGAAAGATCCGGTACACCATTCTTGTAGATGTGATCTGGTGGAGCTACTCGGAAGACTCTTCCTTTCACATGATCTCCGGCTGCACCACCTCCCACAATGGGGTCATACCAGTCCGCAATGAAGATCGAACCATCGGGAGCCACATCCAGGTCAACCGGTCGAAACCATTGATCGTAAGGGTTCTTAAGCAAATTTTTCATCGTTGCCTGGTAACCGGCTCCGTCTTTTTCTACCGGGTATGCCCTAACTACATTAGGGCCAGCATCGGTGTGAATTACCTGGTTTTGGAAGATCTCGGGTAACAGGTCTCCTTCATAAACGGTAATACCGGCAGGTGAACCAGCACCGGTAGTAAGTAAATTGGGTACCACTCCGGGATCGTTTTGGTGCCAGTGGCGTTGTGGAATGGTGTCATGCATCCCAATACGTGGTTGTGACCAGTGTGCTCCGGTCAATTCGTCCAGGTATCCGTAGTTGCCGTACTCCATGACATAATTTATACGCACGGATTTATTTCCGTCATCATCGTTATCCGATTGCCAGAGAGTGCCGAAGGCATCGATAGCTACTTCGTAGTTATTGCGAAAGTTATGAGCCAGGACTTCCAGATTTTTACCACCCTCTTCAAAGCGAAATACCATTCCTCCATGAAAGGGATTGCCGTCCGAGATCACCGGGTTGCCATGGATGTCGCGTAGTAAATTACCGTCCCTGTCTTCAATCTTATTCCCTGCATTACCATAGTTGAAATAGAACCGGCCATCCGGACCAAAAACCACCGCATGAGCTGAGTGATCACCCGGATTACCCATGCCCGTATACAGGGTGTCTTTACTGTCGGGGACATCATCACCATTCGTATCCGTAAACACCAGCAGGTTAGGACTTCGGGTGACAAAAACGCGATTTCCCAGGACTGCTATGAACATCTTCTCCCTGGTAGTAGACCGTCCTTTTATCTGCTCTTCCATCCTGGTCGGTATCTTCCAGAATGGTAATCCTGCCTCCGGTCTCCGTTTGTTCTTCCTCGGGTACTGCGTAATTATAGGATTCACATACCCAAATGCGACCCCGGGCATCAATAGCCAGGTTGGTCGGATTAACAACCATGGGTTCTGTGGCAAAGGTACCAACAGCCAGTCCATTTGCGAGTTCAAAAGCATCAGCGGCGTGGGCTGCCGATTGTCTTTCTTCCAGGCTGAGTTCTAGGTATGGATCCACCCTGTTGATTTCTTCTCTCGACGTATCTTCATTACAAGATGAAAGGACGATACAGATCAGAAACCAGCCAAGTAAGTAAAGAGTTGTTTTTGCCGTCATACTTTAATAATCTCATCCAAAGATAGTAGGTTAGACTGGCAAAGTGTGACGTTGTTTGAGGTTGCCAGAATCGGTATTCGATCGAAAACTAGTATGCAGAGACCTACCTATCCCACTCCCGGCTGCTGGTAGCCATTTTTCCAGGGAAGTCTTCAGGTATTTCCTGAGTGACCTTGCCAGTGGCAGCCCATTCGGCACCACGCTGGAGGGTAGTGATAAAACCCACACATTCCATAGAATAGTCCATGTGTCCCAGACCGGTATGAAATACTCTTCCTGCTCCATATTCAATCGTCATTAGAAGAGGCTCGTGACGGCCGGTGCCATTTACCTGGTCATTCCATGGAGGTCCATTTTTTTCCTTGTCGGAATATGCGGTAGCCAGCACGGTCATATTTTCGGCAGGGCCGCGCAGACGGTCGTAGAGTTCGTCTTTGGTATGTAACCATTCAGAGGGAAGGCCCTGCATAATCGGGTGATCGGGAGCCCGGGTGGTCATGACATACTCATGTTGGGGACCGTGGGAACCACAGGGACCATCTGATGGGTCTCTCACCAGTTTGCCGGCATCATCATAATACACATAGGGACCACTTTCGGTATTTCTTCCTCCCCATCCGCCGAGGCCAATCATTTTATTGAAGGCATCCCAGTCTCCCCAGGAGTTGTTGGCGGCATGGACAATAATAAGGCCTCCACCATTCTCCATATATTCCTCAAAATCAGCTTTAGTCTGCTCAGGCCAGGTAGATGCTCGCCAGCCAAAATTGGATACCACCAGGTCGTAAGCTGAAAAATCCGGACTGTAATCAGGATCTGGTTTGGGTTCTGCCATAGCTATACCATTTTCACCTGCTACGGGATACATATCCAGCAATTCGGTGATGGTGTCCAGACCAATGCTGGGATCAAAATGGGGTCCAACCCACAGATAGTGAGTCCGGTCAATATCAACTTCGAACAACCCGGTTTGCTCCAGGTAGTCCTTGATCATGATGGTAGTCTTGGGCCAAATACCGTGGTTGCTTTCACCATCGATAATTAGAGCTTTTAGTTTGTCCTGGGCATGTAACTGTAAGCTGGTGCATACCATAAAGAGTAATAGTACGAAGATCCTCATGTTAGTTTGTCTTTTTCGGAATACCAATCAGGTATTCTTCCGAAATCACGAATAATAATGGCAGTGGGCAAGATAGCGAAAATCTCTTTGGGGAGGAGAGGAACTGGATTACGGGATTGGCAGAATGCACAGGAGTTCTTGAATTTTTTCAGAATACACAATGGGTGTTAGATGGATGCCCTGGATGCTCCATCAACTTTTGTCCTATGCTTATTCCAGGTGGTAGAAGTCTGGTTGTCTTTCGCTATCCCCGAATTCTGAGACGTGGGAACAAGAAGCAGCGAGATTCAACTACAATGATACTTGGCAATAGGTCACATCCCTTTTTTCAGGGAGAAGTAATCATTCAATTCGGGTACTGCCAAAATACCATCCGTCGGGGATTAGTGACGGCTATTACCACCATATTTTTGGTAGTAATTATGCTTAATAAAGTGGGAGATTAATAATTAAATTATTCCACTCGCAATTAACATTTTCTCATGATTAAACAACTAAGATAAATTGATTTCACATTTCAAATGGAAATGTTTTTCGTGTCGATCAATACCTTGATGCCTTTTGAAATTGATAACTTTGAGTACTACTATCCGGAATAAGTAAATAAGTTTGTAAACGTTATATCATGCAATATTATTTTAATAAATTTATTAAAGAAAAGAGTTTTGAAGAGGTTATCCAATCAATAGAATCCGAATTAAAGCAAGAAGGATTTGGAGTTCTTACAGAAATTGATGTCAAAGCAACACTGAAAAAGAAGATTGATGTTGATTTTAAAAAGTACAAGATTCTGGGTGCCTGTAATCCACATTTTGCTTATAAAGCCTTGCAGAGTGAAGAACATATTGGAGTTTTTCTCCCTTGCAACGTAATCGTAATCGAACAGGATAGTAAAACAATTGAGGTAGCCGCGGTCGATCCAATTGCTTCCATGCAATCCGTTGAAAATAAAGAATTGCATTCCCTGGCCAGTGAAGTTCAGAATAAGCTTAAAAGCGTAATCGAAAATTTGAACTGACTTAGTCAGTAACGAGATTATGAATATTGATGGGATCTCCCAGAGGCAATATCTTTTATATTTAATTGGTAGGGACTACCAGTCTTATAATAAAGTACAGGAGAGACGGGCAAAGCAAGACTCCCAGTCCGGTATAGAAAGTAGCCGTGAGAGCGCCGTAGGGCACCAGCTTTACATCAGTGGCAGCCAGGCCGGCAGCAACCCCACTGGTCGTACCGATCAGACCACCGAACACCATGGCTGCATTGGGATTGTCAAGTCCTATTCTTGATGCCATGAATGGTGTCATGATGGTGGTTACCACCGTCTTAATGACACCGGTGGCAATGCTGATGGCGATAACCTCAGAACTGGCTCCGACGGCAGCACCGGTTACCGGACCCACGATATAGGTACATGCCCCAGCACCTATGGTGGTGATATCTCTGGCATCAGTATGACCTGCGAAATAAGCGATCAGGCCTCCCATAATGAAAGCCACCATGATTCCAATTAATAACGAAAGCACGCCTGCCAAACCCGCTTTCCTGATCTCCGTATAACTGGCACCCATGGCGGTGGCCACTATGGCAAAATCACGAAACATCGAGCCTCCCAAAATGGCCATGCCGGCAAATAGGGGGTAGCTGGCAATTCCTTTCTCCCCACCAAAGTAGGCCAACACCAGTCCGCTGGTGATGGCGATGGCGGCACCAGGTATTTTTCCCAAAGTTAAATTGCGGGAGATCCAGTATGATATCCACATCACTAAGCCGACGAAGAGGAAGGCAAAAATTAACCCATTCTTAATCAGTAAATCCTCTATGTTCATGGCCTGCTTCTGGTGTTGAGTTTTCCCCATCTGGACAGGACAGGCACGAGTAAAAAACAGGCTAAAGTCACACCTACACCGACTATGACGGCTACCCAACCCCCACTTAATGCAGCCTTGACATTCTGAATAGCAGACATAGCGACAACAATGGGAATATACATTCCACTCCAGAATAAGATGCCCTGAGCAGTATTTTCCGAAATAGAATCCTTCTTTTGGGCTATGGTGTTGATCAGTATCAACAGCGCCATGGCAAATCCCACACCTCCCACATCACCATCGATTTCAAGGAGGTAACCAAGAAATGAACCCAGTAATTTACCGGCCAGAAAACACGCTGCCAGTACAGCAACACCATAGATTTTCATATGCTAGTTTTTAGTGAACAAGGACTGTAGCTCTTTTTTGGTCACTTTTCCCATGGTGTTTCGCGGTAAGTCATCCAGCAAGATATACTTCCGAGGAACTTTATAGCCTGGCAGGCGGTCTTTCAGCCAGTTCTTTAGTTCTTCAGGATTGAAATTTTCATCGCTCACTACGATGCCTGCAACAACCAACTCTCCCCATTCTTCATCTGGCGTTCCCACTACACCACAGTCTTTAACAACCGGATGAGTACGCAGTATTTCTTCAATTTCCAGAGCAGATATTTTGTAACCACCGGATTTGATAATATCTACTGAATTGCGGCCCAGAATACGATAATAACCCTCCTCCAATTGAGCAATATCTCCGGTTAGAAACCAGCCATCTTCAGTAAAGGCCTCTTGAGTGGCATCAGGTCGATTCCAGTATTCCCGAAACACATTATCGCCTTTAACCTGGATTTCACCGGGTGTCCCTTCCTCAACCAATTTCTTATCTTCATCTACCAGTCGAACCGAGACTCCGGGAAGTGGTTGACCAATATGCCCTGGACGCCGCTCACCGCGATATGGATTACTTATGGCCATCCCCATCTCAGTCATGCCATATCTTTCCAATAGAGTTTGTCCACTGATATGCCTCCACTTTTCCAGGGTAGATACGGGTAGTGCGGCTGATCCCGATACCATCAGACGAAAATTGCTAAGACGATTAGAAATTACGTTTTGATCTTCCTTGTCCAGATTTTCCCAATATCCTATCAGTTTATAGTAGATAGTGGGCACGGCCATAAACAGATTGACTTCACCTTTTCTGAAAGTATCGAAAACGGCTTTGGCATCGAATGATGGCAGGAATTCACAACAGGCACCAGACCAGAGTGCGCAACTCAATACGTTAATGATACCATGCACATGATGAAGAGGCAATATATTCAGGATATGGTCATCTTCTTGCCATTCCCAGGCTTCGACCAGTGCAGTAATCTGCGCTTCAATATTTAGGTGGGTGCTAACCACCCCTTTGGGTTTGCCGGTGGTGCCGCTGGTGTATAGGATCATGGCCCTGCTGCTCTCCGGAACGGTAGGTAGCCGTTGATCATATTGTAAAGGAGTTTTGATATTTTGGACTGGAATGCCCAATTTCTGACCAAGAGGTTGCAATGTGGGGATGAATTCTTCGGAGGCTAAAACAGTGGAGATCTGCGCGTCCTCGAGAACGTATTGAATCGATGGTGGGGGATAGGTCACGCAAATGGGCACAGCAATTCCGCCAGCTCTCCAGATGGCCCATTGAGTTTTGACATACTCGTAGCCAGGTTTTACCATAAACCCGATGGTGCTTTCCTTAAGACTGTGCTTACCCTGCAGCAAAGATTTGGACAGTGCTGCACTATCTTCAAGCAATTGGGCATAGCTATACATTCCAGCCGGATCAACTATGGCAGTTTGCTTAGAGTGTTGTTCAGCCCTTTCAAAGATTTTAAGCATTCACTGAATATAGGAAATCAAGCGGGGAAGGTCACGAATGAATACCAACAAAAAAAGCCCACCTGTTTGTAAGATGAGCTTCTCTTAGTTGGCGGTCCGGACGGGACTCGAACCCGCGACCCCATGCGTGACAGGCATGTATTCTAACCAACTGAACTACCGGACCAAACTTTCAAACGGTCTGCAGCTAAGGTGGTTAAAAGGAACTGCGAAACTGCGACCCTCCCGCCCTGGCGGGATATTCTAACCAACTGAACTACCGGACCAAACTTTCAAACGGTCTGCAGCTAAGGTGGTTAAAAGGAACTGCGAAACTGCGACCCTCCCGCCCTGGCGGGATATTCTAACCAACTGAACTACCGGACCAAACTTTTCAAACGGTCTGCAGCTAAGGAGGTAGAAAGGAATCGCGAAACTGCGACCCTCCCGCCCTGGCGGGATATTCTAACCAACTGAACTACCGGACCAATTGTCAATCAATCGTTGATAAACGATCTACTTTTTTGCAGCGTGATTCCCTTTGGAGTAACGCTTTGTTTTTAGGACCCTGTCCGCCGAAGCCTTGGCGAAGGCGGAAGGGTTTGCAAATGTAATAACGTTTTTCAAAAGATAGGCTAATCAGTTGAGAAAAAATTGCTCTTGTGCAGAGCATTCCTCTTTAGACGGGCAAAAAACATTACTGATAAAGAACATTTAGCCGTATATGTAATCATAATTTGGCGAAAAGTGATCTCTTGAATGATGATTTCGCCAGTTAAGATCATAGGCGCGAGACTTCGGGAGGCCAGGATTTTAGTTTGGATCATTAGAAAGCCCAATGGCGAAATTTACTACTATCATTGGAAGACGCCAGGGTCCAGCTCACTATATGGAGAAAAGAAAACATGCACAGTCAGGAGATGGTGGATGGCGAGGTCCTGCTGGAGGATATGATTTGTTGAGGTCCTACTCTGCCAACAAATTCAACATTTCATAGACCGCATTCACTGCATTTTCAGTGGCTCCTTCCAAACGTGGTTCAATCTGAGTAGGGAAGACCTCCGGTCCAATAATGCCTACTCCCATAGGCTTTTCATACTCGAGTTGGAGTTGGATGAAAGCTTTAATCACAGCATCACCCATCACATACCCATGTTTGGTCTCTCCCCTTTCGATAATACCTAATACAACAACTCCGTCGATGTCCGGGTCTTGTAATAGTTTCTTTACAATCAAAGGTTTTTCCATGGAGCCCGGTACCCATATCTCCCTGGTAATCGTCAAAGACCTTTCCTGAGCAACCTTGTGACATGTTTTTTGCATTTGCAACATCTGATCCTGATGGAAGCTTCCCAATACCACGGCTATTTTGTGATTCATCTTCTTTCTCATTTAGTGTCCATTGCGCCAGATGCGCATTCCCGGACAATCATCCGGATAGGTTTCGAAGCCGAATTTAGCATAAAATTGCTCCAATCCCGGTGCCGTCATCAAACCAATGAAACATCCGGAATGCTTTGGAGCCTGATCCAGTACAAACTCCATTAGAGTTTCGACTATCGCAGTTCCTACCCCCAGATTTTGATAGGCAGGATCGACCAGGATGTCCTGCAAATAGAAGTACATGGCCCCATCCCCTACGACTCTGCCACATCCAATAACCTCACCATTTCGCCTGGCATGAATGCAATGTAAGGAATGCTCAAGTGCTTCCGAAGACCTTTCCAGGTCCACAGTATGCCAGCCCACAGCCTCTCTCAGTTCTTGATAGGCCCTGGCAGTGGGTGGTCCCGGCACGATCTTGATATCATCGGGCAATGCTTTCATCCGTCTTCTCCTATATCTTCATTCCAAAGTTCAGGATTGCTCCGGATAAATTCTTCCATGAGATGCACACATTTAGGATCATTAAGGACTACTACTTCCACGCCCTGACTTTTCAGCAGGTCTTCTGACCCCTTGAAGGTGCGATTTTCACCTATGACTACTTTAGGAATTCCATAAAGCAGAATAGTGCCGGTGCACATAGGGCAGGGAGACAGGGTCGTGTACAAGGTTGATTCCTGGTACACTCTGGCCGGTTGTCTTCCCGCATTTTCCAGGGCATCCATTTCCCCATGACGGATCACACTACCCTGCTGTGCTCTTTTGTTGTACCCACGACCCAGGATCTTGCCATGGTGGACAATGACACTGCCGATCGGAATCCCGCCTTCTGCCAATCCAATGCGGGCCTGATTTACTGCTTCCTGAAAAAAATTGTCCATACTCTAAAGATAAAGTTCCTCGGGAAGGATTACCAATCACCGGTATGACATCTGCTATGACCCACCGGGTTTCCTTTTATTTTCTGAAAGACTAAACAGTACTCCAATTACCAGTGCAAGTAGGAAGGAGGGAAACATCACATCCATTTTCTCAAACAAAACGCCCACCTCCGGGAGCTTTGTAAATCCGAACTTAAACAAAATCACTCCAACAAATCCGCTGACCATGGAGGCTATGGCTCCTTTTTCTGTGTATCCGGACCAGAAAAGGGACAGAATGATCACCGGGCAGAAAGTAGCAGCAATACCTGACCATCCAAATATAACAAACCAGAAAATGGTGCGACCGGGTGACAAGACAGAGACAACAAGGGAAATTGTGAGAGCCAATAAAGCCAGTATCACGGTAATCCTGCGTGAGAAATGAGTGAGTTCATGATCTGACTTGTCCGGATGCAGGATCTTTTGATAATAATCCCGAACGACTGCACTTGAAGCAACTACCAATAGCGAATCAATAGTGGACATGATCGCTGCCAGGACTACAGCTACATAGAGTCCGGCAAGAAGGACCGGTAGGGTCAGATTCACCAACAGGGGTAATACATTCTGAGCATTATTTCCCAAAACGACTTCAACATCCAGGGTGGGATCTTCAAAGAGGTACCTGCCCATCATGCCAATGAGTACTGCCGCAGAGTCTGTGATCAAAGTAAACAGTATGGCTACCCAACGGCCTTTGTTGATTTCAGCCTCATCACGGATGGAAATAAATCGTACAAATACCTGGGGTGATCCCATGAATCCCAGGCCGATCATTGCAAACCCCAAAATGGCAAAACCGTTCTCGAGGGTTAATCCTCCAGGCCCCCAGATGTTGGTCAAGCCGGGATCAATCTCCCTCAGCCCTTCGATCAGACCAGGGCCGGAGAGATATGTCCAGCCTACCAGGGGCAGAGTCACTAATCCCAAAAGCATAAGCATGCCCTGGAAAAGATCAGACCAGGCTACCGCTACAAACCCTCCCATGAAGATGTAGGCCAGTACCAGTAGAAACCCAATGATGGCCCCCGCATAGTAATTCCAGTCCAGGAACGCTTCAAAAGCAGATCCCGTCGCATCAATCTGAGCACTGACATAAATAACCACGAATACCGTAAGTACAAAGGCTGATAATTTACGTAGAGTATGGGTTGTACTTGCAAATCGGCTGGTTAAATAGTCAGGGATGGTAATGGACTGAAACTGATCTGTTTGTTTCTTAAATGGTTTGGCCATAAGCAGCCAGGCTACACTCACACCTAGTACTTCTCCCAGGACAATCCAGAAAGCATTGACTCCGGCTATAGCACCAGCACCGGTAAGACCCAACAAGAGCCAGGCAGACTCACCTGTAGCACGACTGGAGAAAGCTACTACCCAGTATCTCAGTTTTTTTCCACCGGCATAATAGTCAACGATGCCTTTGATTTTTCCTGATGCCTTATATCCGATCACAAACAGGATCAGGAAATAGAGAACCAGAATGATGTAGTTACTGATCATATGTTTGGCTTATTTGCGTTGCTGCCTCTAAGCCTTGTCATAATAGTGAAAATCGCGTGTTAAGTGATACCTTTTGCTGGTTTCTATTTTTGTTAAGTATCTGAATCTCCCGTTTTAACGCCCTCATCCTTACTCATCCCTCAGGCACTCAGTGGGATTTACATAGGCTGCTTTCAAGGTTTGGATGCCAACGGTCAACCAGGCTATGACCAGAGCCAGTGCACCCGCTCCCAGGAAATACCACCAACGGAGGTCAATGTGGAAAGCAAAGCTCTGTAGCCATTCTGTGGCGAACATATAGCTCATTGGTATAGCAATCAAGACTGCGATCAAAACCATGCTGGTAAAGTCCCGGGACAGAAGAAATACGATTCCAAATTCATTGGAACCCAATACTTTCCGGATTCCAATTTCTTTTTTACGCCTTTCTGAAGTATAGATGGCCAGTCCGAAAAGGCCAAGACATGAAATCAAAATGGCCAGACCTGCAAAATATTTGGATAGTGTCGCAACCTTCTGTTCTGCCTGATAAAGGTTGTCATAATTCTCATCCAGAAACCGGTAGTCGAATGGGTATCCGGGGTTAAACTCCTGATAGAATGTCTTGATCTTCTCCAGCGTCTCACCTTGTTGAGCACCTGAAATCCGAGCCATTATATATCGTGTATTTCCCGGAGCCAGCCACATGAAAAGCGGTTTGACCGATTCGTGAAACGAATCAAAATGAAAATCATCACAGATTCCAACTATTTCCATTTCCGAACCCCACAAAGTCACCGTTTTGCCGACAGGATCGGTTATCCCCATATAGTCGATGGCCGCCTGATTAAAAATGATTTTACTGGTATCTGTACGAAAGGATTTGGAGAATGCACGTCCTTCCAGCATTTTAATATCTAGTAGTTCTATCATCCCATAGTCAACCGGAACACGTTCGAATTCGGTCCTGTCCTCTGGGTCTTTACCCGGCCATTGTACTCCGTAAGTCCCTCCATTATGCCCGGATAAATTATGACCAATGGCTGATGCATCTGTGACTCCGGGAATGTTTTTTATGGCTTCAAGAAAGGTCTCCTGGCTTTCAGAGATTTTACCTTCCCTGGTTATCAATACAATATTGTCTTTCTTGTAACCCAGGTTACTGGCCTGTATAAATGCCATCTGCTTGTACACCACCCATACTGCCGAAATGAGAACAATAGATAGTGTAAATTGAAAAATGACCAGACCCTTCCGGATCCAGACTTCTCCGGCAATCGTCTTGAGGTTGCCTTTCAATACGGCAACGGGCTTGAATTTGGTGAGGTATAGTGCCGGATAGCTTCCAGAAAATAAGCCAACTATGAAAACCAGGATCAGAGCGAATGGAAACATCCAAAGGTTGCCGGATAGTGAAAGCGATTTGCCAGTTAACAAGTTGAAAGGAGATATAGAAAGTAATACCATCACGATAGCCATTATAAGCGACATAAATGCAACCATGGTCGACTCACTCAGGTATTGAGATATTAATGAAGGCCGGGTTGCACCAAGTGTTTTCTTGATGCCGATTTCTCTTACCCTTTTTGATGCCTGCGCTGTGGAAAGATTCATAAAGTTAATACAGGCAATGAGTAAAATGAAAATCGCAATCAGACTAAATAGTCGTACGTAGGTGATTCTTCCTCCACTTTGTTTCCCATTCTCATATTTTCCGTACAAATAGCTATCGGTATATAAAGTGGCAAAGGGTCTCCGGTGATTGGCTGCGCCATCTGTTTTTTCATAAACCAGGTTTTCAATTTTATCATTGAAGGCGGATAAATCGGTGCCATCTCTGAGTAAAACGAATGTTCGTGGTGCAGTGTTGAACCAATTAGTGACCCATTCATTGCGATCCATAAACCCTTCAAAGGTCAGGACAAAATCAAATTGAGTAGATGCCGCTGCCGGCAGATCTTTGAAAATACCTGCAATCTGAAAACTTTCTTCATGCTGCCATTCCACAGTCTTGCCAATCAAATTGTTCGTGTGTCCAAATAAGGACTGAGCCAGACCCTCCGATAGTACGATTGATTTTTTGTCTGCCAACACCTCCGAAGCACTGCCATCGATCAGAGGGTAGGTAAACATTTGGAAAAAATCCCTGCTGCCATAGATTCCATCGGCATTGAGGTCCTTATCATCAACAGAAAGCGTATAGTCACTGACCCATGTGGCGGTAACAGCCATCTCTACTTCAGGCATTTCTTCAGCAAGGGCCGCAGCGGTAGGACCTGCAGTGGTGATGCGGGTGATGAGCCCGTGATCCTGATCCACATTTTCTCTGATTTGATAGATGTAGTCACCCTTTTGGTGAAACTTGTCAACTTTAAGTTCATCTGCTACCCACATAAAAATCAGGAGGGCACAAGCCAGGCCGGAAGAGAGGCCTATCAAATTGATGAATAAAGTACTCTTGTCCTTCAGGGCACTTCGCCAGGCAATAAGGAGGTTGTGTCTAATCATGAAATTTCCAGGTTGAATTAAGAGCGTATACAGCTATAGTATTATATGTCAAGGACGTTCATAACACGCTGAAGGTTGCAGGTTATGGGAAAAATGACGTTTGCAGCCTATCAGTGCTTAGTCCGATATATTTTCTCAAGCATGTTAAATAGTTCCGGATGTTTTTTCTCAAGCAGCTGGGGCTGAGTAAAGAAGTACTCACTGACCACACTCAGAAACTCAGCTTCATTGGTCGCCCCATAGGGGTTGATATCTGATCTCCCCTGATGTATTTCCTTGATTTCTTTATGAATTCTCTTCAACCAGGGTATGGAAAACTGATGTTGCATCAGGACTTCTGGCAGACCGTCGGTAGTGCCATCAGCTTTATCCAGCAGATGGACAAATTCATGGATGCCCACATTGCTCTTGCCGGTATGATTGGTATATCCCCGATGGAGCTCCGGTTTGGAGAGAATCATCATGCGATTCATCTCTCCCGATCCAACCATTCCGAGTATGTTTCGATCCCCACCTTCTGTTTGATAGTCGCGGTTGAATTTACCTTCATACAAAAGTACCTCATTGAGATTGCGATAAGACCATCCCGGGAATCCGAACAGCGGAATAACAGCACTGGTAGCCACAAGGAGTCGATCCCGGTCATCAACTTCAGTACCCACTCCGGTTATGGTCACTTTATCCAGGAATGCCAGAATGGACTGTTCGAACCTGTTTTTGTCAGGAGTTTTGAGATTACGATAGAAAAGTACCTCGTTCTCCAGGTATTCCTTCCAGTTCTTAGGAAAGACGTCGGTTGATATTTTCTTTCTTCGAAATAACAGGTACCAGCTCAGGAAGATGAGAGACAGAAAGATGACGCCAAGCAGGACATTGTTTATTTGCATCAGATGATCCAGGTTTTTGGTTAAAATAAGAATGTATGATGTGATGCAACTATTCCAATCATCCTGCCGTCTTTCAAGGTAAATATTTACAAATGTGAGGAATTGATTTTCATATTATTTACATTTATGAGTAAAATGAATATATGAAAGGAAAGTACCTGGGAGAGTTTGAAGAACTGGTGTTGTTGGTAGTAGCCTCATTGAGTGGGGAGGCTTATGCTGTTGCAGTGAAGAATGAGATTTTTAAGATAGCAAACCGAAAGGTCAACATCAGTGCGGTACATTCTGCATTGTATCGACTGGAAGATAAAGGATTCCTCTCTTCTGATTTTGGAGCTGCTACAGCTGTGAGAGGAGGCAAGAAGAAGCGACTTTTTGAGGTGACAAGTGCGGGTTTTGAAACACTCAAGCGCATGAAGTCCGTCAAAGAAAATCTGTGGAGTCAAATTCCTCAGCTCTCCTTTCAAACCCTTTGAAGATGCAGAGTCAGGACAACAGAGATTCGGCTCCTCCGCGATGGGCTGTAAAGTTGCTCAGGAGAATCATTGACGCATCATTGTTTGATGACATTTACGGAGATCTGTACGAACTATATCAAGAAAGAAAGACTCTGCTGGGGACACGTAGAGCGGGGCACCTCTTCATAATAGATGTCCTGGCTTCAATACGCAACTATCAGTTGAGAAGAAAGAAATATTATTCATCCGGAAATTCAATGGCCATGATTCACAATTATTTCAAGAGTACTTTTCGCAATATTGTCAAAAACAAGACATACTCCGTATTGAACATTATGGGCCTGGCCCTGGGTATTGCGGCATGTCTATTTATTCTGCAGTATGTTTCCTACGAACGTAGCTATGACAAGTTTCATGCAAACCATCCGGATTTATACCGCGTGCTTTACAAAGTGTATCGCAACGGTGAGCTGAACATAGATTGTGCAGCTGCGGTTCCACGGGTTGGTCCTTTCATGAAGGAAAAAATGCCTCAGGTCATTGATTACGCCCGGGTGTATCCCATGGGGGGAGTAGTGACCTATGGAGATATTCAGTATCGCGAGGATCGAATGCATATGACTGATCCTTCTTTTTTGCAGATGTTCACCTTTCCTTTGGTGAAGGGAGATCCGGCATCGGCACTTATTGATCCCAATAAAGTGGTCATTTCTGAGAGTGTCGCTCGAAAATATTTTGGGAATGAGGATCCTCTGGGAAAAATACTGGAGGTAGATGGAGAACACCAGGTTGAAGTATCCGGTGTGGCCATGGATGTACCTGATAACTCGCATTTTAAGTTTGATTTCCTCATTTCTTATGAAACGCTGAATAACCAGACCCGTAATGACGATGGAAGTGCTTCCTCAGAAACTGCCTGGGGTTGGTATGATTTTAACACGTATGTATTACTCCAACCGGGATCTGATCCGGCTGTGTTTGACAAGCAATTTGAGGAGTTTCTCTATGAGGAGCGGGGAGAGGATTTTGAAGAATACAATTTCAAGGCTGAATTTCCATTGCAACCTATTACGGATATTCATTTGTACAGCAATTTATTGCAGGAGTCCGAACCGGAGGAACAGGGTGACGGACAAGCTGTATCTTTTTTAACCATCATAGCATTCTTCATTTTATTGATTGCCTGGATAAACTACGTAAATCTCTCGACAGCCAGATCCATTGAACGAGCCAGGGAGGTTGGTGTGCGAAAGACATTAGGTGCTACTCCAAGGCAGCTGGTATACCAATTTCTGACCGAATCACTGGTGCTCAATCTGATTGCCCTTCTGATTGCCCTGGGCATTGTCGTCATTGGTATACAATCCTTCAATCAGCTGACGGCGTCGTCACTTGATCTCGCATTCCTGTCAGACCCCTTCTTTTGGCTGGTGATTTTGGCTGTGCTTATCATAGGATCTATTATATCCGGCCTTTACCCGGCTTTTGTACTGTCGTCATTCAAGCCTGTTTCCGTATTCAGTGGACAATTGTCTATGGGAACTTCAGGTAATGGGATGAGGCGTGCGTTGGTGGTGTTTCAATTTGCGGCATCGGTGACGCTGATTGCCAGTACCATTATCGTGTATCAGCAGTTAGCGCATATGCGCAACATTGATTTGGGGTTTGATATGACAGAAACCCTTGTTGTCGAAGGACCTGCCGTGTTCGGGATTGATTCACTATTTGCGTCAACAAGTAAGAGTTTCAAACACGAACTGCTCCAGCATCCGGGGATATCTTCCGTAACCTCTGCCTCCAATGTGCCGGGAGATGAGATATTCTGGACAAACGGTATTAAGCGAGAAGAGGAGCCGGATGACCAGTTTACTACCATTTATAATGTGGGAGTGGATTACGAATACTTTCCAACTTATGATATTGACATCATTGCCGGAAGAAATTATTTAGAAAGTCACTCAACGGACACAGGATCCCTGGTGCTTAACGAAGCCGCTATCAAGATGCTGGGGTTTCCATCTGCTGATGAAGCAATCGACCAAAGAGTAACCTTTTGGGGCAGGCCAAAGTCTATCATTGGTGTTGTTGATAATTATAACCAGATGTCTGCCAAGACCCAGGTCGCACCCATAGCTTTTCCATTGGCCACACGTGCAGCCCGTTTTTATACCATTAAGATGGATGGCGAAGACTATCAGTCTGCATTTAACAGTGCTCAAAGCACGTACGAAGCCTTTTTTCCAGGCAATCCTTTTGATTATTTTTTTCTTGATGATTTTTTCAATCGGCAATATGAAAATGACAGGACATTTAGCCGGGTTTTTATTTTGTTTGCCATTTTCGCCATTCTGGTTGCTTGCCTTGGACTTTTTGGCTTGTCAAGCTTTACGGTATTGAAGCGGAGTAAGGAAATAGGCATCAGGAAAGTATTGGGTGCCGGAGTCTCAAGTATAGTGCAATTGCTTTCAAGAGAATTTATCATGCTGATCATTGTGGCAAATCTGGTTGCATGGCCGGTTACCTATTTTCTGATGAGTCGTTGGCTGGAAAATTATGCAACGCGGATTACTCCCGGGGTTTCAGTATTTATAATATCCGGAGTCCTCGTCCTGGTCATTGCCATGCTGACCGTCAGTCAGAAAATTATTTCGACAGCATTAACTAATCCGGTAGAGGCGATCAGGGATGAGTGAGTACTTTCAATTCTCTTCAGGTACACTATTCACAAAGCCCGTCCTGTTCAGATAGAGATAGATGGTCACTATTCCCAAAATTGAAGCAACCAGGTCATAAGGGTCATAAATATTATTACCTCCCAGGTTATGAAATCTAAGTTCCTGAGACAAGGTATAAAGGGCAGTAAACAGAGCAGCTACTAAGTAAACTTTTCCAGACTCTATTTTTTTGAAAATTTTATTTCGGTATTGCTTTGCCCGGAAGAGGATCCCAGTGACAACAAGCATACCCATGACAGCTTCGGCGAAATTGGGAAAGGACAAAACCAGGTGCCTGATTACAGAGGGAAAGTCACCAGCCAAAATGTATGGTCTAAATACGAATTTATTGAGCACAAAGAGGACAAAAGCCCCGAGGAAGATGTAGATGATTTGTTTTCTAAGATTTGACACATACAATTTTTACCAATAAAATCCGGAAGATTTCGAGTAAATTATTATACCTGGTCAGAGATCCAGACCAAAAGCGAGTTTCACCCCTTCTATTGCCATGCCGGTTCCGATGATGGCAAGGATGAGTCCCATGATTTTACTAATGACAACGATGAGATTATTTCCAATTTTATTCACAATCCTATCACTTATTTCAAATGCCATGTAAGTCAGCACGGACATCAAAAAGAAAACCAGCAGGACAATTCCCATTTTGATGTTTCCTGCATCGGTTACATAATTCATCGCTGTGACGATAGTACCTGGTCCTGCAAGGATGGGTATGGCGAGTGGTGAAATAGCGATGGTCTCATCTGGCTCGATGTTTTCCTGGTTTTGCACCTGCGATGTTTTCGAAAGCAACATTTCAAATCCAATGAAGAATATCAGGATTCCTCCGGTGAGCTTGAAAGCTGGGATGGTAATACCAAACAGGTCAAAGATATATTTGCCCATGATCACAAAAACAGCCACGATGATAAAGGCTGTCACTGTCGCTTTTTTAGCAATCCGTTGTTTAGATGCTTTTGGCTTTCCTTCTACGAGCCCCAGAAATATGGGCACATTGGCCACAGGATTCATGATAGCAAAAAAGCCTGTGAATACCGATAGAGAAAAGGTTAGATACTCTGATGTCATTAAGAGGCAACGATATTATTCAAGAGCGCCAAGGTACAAAAAGCATGATTAAGCTCTTTGTCTTCATCACTCGCAGATTGCCATTATATTTTACTTACATTGGAATGCTAAAATTGAATACTATGAAGGAAATATTGATGGGGGTTTTATGCCTCTTGCTTATCTCTGCAAATGCACAGGACAAAAAGGATGCTCTGAAGGAATCCATCGACCAATTGCATAAAGCTATGCTGGATGCGGATGAATCAGCTCTGGTTAATCTGACGATTGCCGAATTGACCTATGGACATTCCGGAGGCCTGATCGAAGACAAGAATGCTTTTGTAGAAAACCTCGTGAGTGGTAATGCGGACTTCGAAACTATGGATATATCCGACCTGGTTATGACTCTCAAGGAGGATGTAGCCTGGGCCCGATGTGTCATGGACGCCAGTGTAGTCGATGGTGGAGAAAGAAAATCCGTCGTGTTGAAGATCCTGTATGTCTGGACTCTTGATGACGGTGACTGGAAGCTGTTGGCCAGGCAGGCGGTGAAGTAGCAAAAGGTGTTGTGGTGCTTTGGTATTGTGGTCTTTTGGTATTGTGGTATTGTGGTATTGTGGGGCTGGTATTACACCCACCATTGAGTTTCAATTTATTTATCAATCCGGTAACTACTCTTGATCTGATGACCATATTGTGTTATCTTGATTCATAAGTAATAACATTGATGCAACATGACAGTGGTTCGTAAATCAATAACTTTCACAAAGCAGCAGGACGCCTGGATAAAACAGCAGATTGAGAAAGGTGATTTCACAAATGACAGTGAGTACATCCGGGATCTTGTGCGTAAAGATCAGGCGAGGTACAGGCAAAGAAACCTGATCGATGCTCAACTCTGGGAAGGCATGGCTAGTGGCCTAAGTGACAAAAGCGTTGAAGATATTTGGAATAAAGCGGAAGTGAATATGCCCTAATCATCACCGATTGGCGACCTAAAATCCGGAATAGAAAGTTGTGAGTGATCCTGGACAATTTCCAACATCTGGCTTGCGAGGGGTTTAAGGTGATTTGGATAATAGTGTATGTCAGCAAATAATTGCTGCGCAAGGGAAAAACGAAGGTCACCTGTTTTTACTTCTGATTGAAGAAAAGTATTGAGCAATAGTTCAAACCTTTGACTCAACATCTCTGTAGCTAGTTGGCTGTAGGCCCTGACTTTTTCCTTATCCTCATCCCAGGCCATTTGATAACCCCTACCATCCCATTTCCAAAGTTCGATGGCATCGACAGTAACCAAACCACCCCGGTGAAATTTGTGATTGGCAGGGTACAGTTGTTCTATCGTTCTCATGATCTGTAATATGGCTCTTCTAAACATCACAACTTTGATCCGAGTAAAGAAGGTATGTGCCGTTTCTTCGAGTCTTTTATAACCATAAATATTAAACAAGCTGGTACGGTAATCGATCTTTCCGGTATAGTTTACTAACTCCAGTTCTATCATCAATTGAAATAGATCAGGTAGTAACTCATCTGGCAGTACTTCAACCACCTGAATCAGATGTGGCACAAACCACCTATCGACCGGGTCTCCAAGGTAGGATTTGATCAGGACTACCGATCCTGGGTCTTCGAGGATTCCCTGATTTGACTCCCTAAACTCCCTAAAAACATCCCTCACTCTTTGACCACTGCGCAGCCAGGTAAATAGCCCAGGATTTTCATCGTAGTAGTTCTTTACTCTGGTTATTTCAATCAAGGTAGACATTGACTGATATTTTGATTGAACGAAAGTGTTGGTCTCGTACTTAGATGAGTACTGCCAAAATATGTATTAAAACTATTCCATCCTGTCGCACCTTCATACCAATGAGAAAAGTTATCTTGTATCCAATCATTCCATAGACCAGCTGCCTTGGTTTTGATATGGAAATCGGTGGGGCAATCAATGTTCTTAAAATAGTTCACAAGTTCGACACGCACATATTGCAGGGCTTTGGAGAGAAATTGAGCTGTATTTTGCTCGTGGTAACCATGAAGAAATGAAGTAGTATTTCTCGTCTCATGTTTAAACTCAACTTCAAGTTAGTAATTTGTGGAACAGGGCCACAATTGGATAAAGCCACCTGCTTTAATTCTATCCTAGCAACCCTATTGTTATATTATGAAATTTAGTTGTAAAAGTTGTAGCGTATTAGCTAAATATTGTTTACTGTGGACATTTTTATATCTAATACCATAATGCCTTGCCTTTTTCTATGATATCTCAAGGTTCCCGTGATTTTTTTTGTGATCAAAACCTAAGCCCCTCAGTTTTATCCAATCTGGCAATAATACCCCAGCCGTAGAAATAATTGGCCACCGCTATCAGGATCTCATTTTCTCCGACTTGCAGTGGTAGACTCACGGTACTGTTTTCGATGGTGCATCGGCTTCGCGGGTACTTGGAGGAAGGAGTGCCGTAGTAATTCTTATCAACATGCAGTATTTGTCCATTGATGAATACCCATACTTCATCGCTAAAGCCCAGACTTAATTCCCGAATTTGATCCTGATCTGACTGAATGGTAGTTCGTAACATCGCTAGCCGACGCTGATCTCTTTCTCCGGCACCAAACAGTCGGCTCAGATTGACCAGGGCTCTTCTTTCTGCTTCAATATCCTGCCAGGCAGCACTGCTATCAGGTAAGTCGGATTCAATTGGATCACCGTACATGGTGGGTACCGCAAACACCAGGTCGCGGCCAAAGGGGAAATCTACGGGCTCAAGTACTTGCCAATTTCTTAAATAGCGAGGGTCTGTGGCTGTCACATCATAACCAACTGTCGCCGGTAAGTCATCGGTGGCATTGGGAGTAATGCTAAAGTTTGCATAGATGACATTACCATTGAGTGCAATAGTACCCTGGGGACTTCCGGATTCCAGACATGGTACATGTAGTGACGGAGTTTCCATGTCATTCACATAAACGTTCATTTGCAGTCCGGAAACTTCAAGTTTGATATGGTTCCATCCTTCCTGAAAGATCGTAGCACCTGCCTGGTATTCATCGGATAGATCCCACATACTGATACCATCAATGACGGCAGCATACTGCAGTGTTGTCCTGATTGCAGGAGTTACAGGCCCAAATGATCGAATGTAAACGTTTTCTGCTATGTTCTTTTCAATGTCAGTTCTGAAAACGATCCCGGGAAACCCACTACCTACAAATTCTGCATCAAATTCAATGGTCCCATCCTCGAAAATATGATCCTTCAGGTCGATTTGATAACCCCCACCATTTTTGCCCCTGACCGCTTTGACCGACCGGTGATTGGTAAACTCAACGGTGGATGAATCGTGTTCCCAGTAGGATGGTTCCATCGGAATCTGAATGGTCTGTGCTTCGGGGAAACCTAAGATGGTGAAGGTGAAAAGTAGTACAAGTATTGAGTGCGCTGAATCTTTGAATTTCATATTGATATATTTACTGTTTGAATAGTCTCTGCACGAAATAAAGGGATCGGTCATTGGATGGAAAGTTTGTATCCGTTCAATCCTGACCAATTCTGTTCAAGATGGTTTTATCCCTCTTGGATCTGTTTATCTCTAGGCACTATATAAGTCATGAATCCATTTGAACTGCAGCAGTTAGAGAGGTTAACTACCGGTATCGGAAATCGATTGGGCTGGGGATCTGTGGATAGATGGCGTGGAAGTGATTTTGAGAAGCTGAGCCAGTTGGTATATAAGAAGACAGGAAAAAGACTTAGTGTCACCACGTTGAAAAGACTTTGGGGCAGAGCAGCACTGGATAGCAATCCGAGCCCAACCACGCTGGATATCCTGGCAGAGTTTGCCGGGTTTGAGAGTTGGCGAGATTTTATAGCTATTCAGAGAGAAGTGCCTCAGCCTGTGGATAAATGGAAGAAGTGGAAGATATTGTGGTTAGCATGTGTGATACCACTCACTTGCGTAGCTCTTTACCTGGTATCAAACAACGACACCGATGCAGCTATGGATCCACCGAACCTGGAAGGTGTCGTATTTGATCTGGAAAAGGTGACATCCGGTTATCCAAATACGGTTATTTTTCACTACGATGTAGGGGACAATGACTATGACTCCCTGGCTATCCAGCAGTCCTGGGATCAAAGTCGCAGGATACGACTTGAGGATTCATCAGGTTTGGTGACCTCAACCTATTATTATCCGGGTTACTACCTTGCAAAGTTGATTCTGAATGATGTGGTTTTGGCCGAAAAGGAACTGTACATTCCCACCTCAGGGTGGCAGGGAATGTTAGCAACTGGTTCGGACATCCATTATCTGGAGCCGGAAGAAATAGTTCAGGAAGAATCGGTAGGAGTTGTCGATGATGTGTTATCAGATATGGAAGATCAAAATGTGGACTACCTCTACCTGGCCCATCTCACTGACGATCCGGTAATCAACAGTGAAAAGTTTGAGTATGAGGTTGATTTCAGGATGGTGGAAGCTCTGGATGGAAGTATCTGCCAGGGAGTGCAGATGATTATCACCGGAACCAGGGAAGTGTTGGGTTTTACTTTTGGGTTGGCAGGCTGTGCCGGAGAATTTATGTTCTTCCTTAATCAGGATATGATTTTTGGGAGTGAGCATGATCTTTCCGCATTCGGTATTACACCGGATAGGTGGTGCAATTTTAAGTTAAGGAACGAGCAACAACAGTTGACTGTGTGGATAGACGACAAGAAGGTCTTTACCCATGAGATGAAGAGCGACATCGGAAAAATTGGTGGAGTACAATGGTACTTTGAGGGAGTGGGAGAAATCAGGGATCTAAGCATAGGCGAGCACAGTGGTGTTGTTAATATGATGGAGTGAGGTGAAATAAGACACTTTAAGCTCGAATTGATGAACCATATCCAGGATAAATGTATCTCTTAAATCGACTGCTTTCTCAATGAGACTGTTGATAAACTCAGGTTGATGCTGCAGCCGTAAATCGTTGTGCCTGACGAGGCGAGACGAGGAAAGATACCGGGTTTGTATCTGACTGAGGATCAACGAAGTCAGGCGCAAGGAGAACGGCTGGGAAATTCGAAATGAAATCATTTTTGATTATGTATCAGCGCAAGATGGGTTTTTCAACGGTCTCCTAGCCTTATAGTCATCTGATTCCAATCCACGGTTGATTCGCTAAGCCAATCTTAATCTATTAATAAGTAATTCTAAATCTAGCTGATTCGGTTTTCCAAACAGCCTCTAAAGCTAATCTACATTTGCAACATTGGTCCACCTTTTTGAAACATTAGTGGTGGCACTGCGATCAGCTGTACCTTACCTTGGCCGTATACCATCAGTATACAAAAGGTAGCCATCGTGAAAAATTTATTGCAATTACCAATTCTCTGCGAATCAAAAGGTAGTACTCAATCAAACGCTTGTTTCCCAATTGTGTGGAAGTACACCTGCCTATTAATTTTCACATTATTGGCGACTTCGGTCAGTGCCCAATGGACCTGGACGGGCTTGATAAGTTCCGATTGGAATAATGGTGGAAACTGGAATTTGGGAATTCCTCCTACTCCGGTAGCTACTGTCAATATCCCTAATACATTCAGAGATCCAGTAATCGATGGAATAAGTACAACAGTAAACACACTTAATATTTCAAACTCAGCTAAGCTGACTATCCAATCTGAAGTCGGGCTGGGTCAACTGAATGCGGCACAAATTAGCAATGCCGGCACACTTATCAACTCGGGAAGAATCACCGCCTCGGGCAGCTTTGTTCTGATCAATAACTCTGGAACCATTACCAATTTTGAGTCGGGTAATGTCTTTGGCACGACGGGGCTAATTACACTAATCCCAATTAGTAATTTGGCCATTTATAATACAGGCACATTTACAAATAGTCACCTCTTATCCATAGCAATCGGAGGAGTTACCGCTATCAATAATGAAGGATCGGGTGTTTTCAATAATGCTGGAGAAATTACCATTGGAAGTAGTTCTGCGACACTTGCTGACGCGATCAACAACAGTAACGAATTTAATAATACAGGCACACTCACCATCCAACGCTCTGCAGGTATTGGGGTTAAGGTCAATGCACCTGGCACTTTCAATAATCAGGGAACGCTGACCATCGGTTCAGTAAGTATTGGTAAAGATGGGATTTACGTGACTGGAGACGGGGCGTCATTTAACAATAATGGAGGCACTTTAGACATCAATAATACGGGGACATCGGGCAGCGATGGAAATGGCATCTATCTTTTGAATGCTGAATTCACGAATGATGGTGGTATAGTAAATATTGATAGTACCCTCGCTACTGGGATTGCCTTGAGCAATGAAAGTACATTTGAAAATAAGGGAGGGGGGACGGTCAATATCGGTCAGAATGGTGGAAATATTGGATCAATCGGGATCGATGGAAAAAGCACGCTAGGCAGTATCATCAACAACAGTGCTACCATCAAAGTGGACAACACAGCCGGAACGGCGATCACTATGTACAGTGATTTTAAAAATCAGGGAAGTGCAAAATTCTGGATCGGTCAGGGTGATGGAAATGTAGGAGGGCATGGTTTATGGATCAATGGGTCTGCCGAGTTTATTAACCAGGGAACTGCTGAACTGTTGATTGATCATGTCGCGGATAGAGGAATCAATTTTGACACCCACCAGACTAAATTCACTAATAAAGGCAACGCCGTTGTGAGAATTGGTGAGAATGGCGCCATCGGGGCGAATAATGAAGGAGCTATTGAGACCACTGGTGGCTCTACAACCACAATCTCGAATGAGGACTGCGCCAAGATGTACCTATATGATTTTATCCGGTTGCGGTCAGGTACTTCCTTTACCAATAGTGCTTTACTCAATCTTAATACGAACCTGGCCCACACCAATCTCGGCAGTTTTACTAATAACGGCATCGTAGCCTATATGCAAGACAACGCCATTCCCAACACGGTCAACAATGATTTGATCGTAGCTCCTGATTCTGGCACCTCCTGCTTTTTCGCTGATGTGCTGCAAATAGGCAATGCCAACAGTTTTACACCGTCAACCATCTGGTATTTCGACCAGGCACTCAGCAACATGGCTGGTACATACGATACCGGGGGAAATGATTTTAGCTCAACCAGTCTTGCGGAAGGCACGAATTCGCTCTATTTTACCGCCGCTGGGAATGGCTGTACCTTTAATTTGCAGATTGACCTGACCTATAGTGTTGTCAACGTTGGACTTAAGACCTGGACCGGTTCGGTCGGTACCAGCTGGACAAATGCCTGCAACTGGTCTCCTCATGGCGTC
The DNA here is from genome assembly GCA_030433135.1 of Bacteroidia bacterium. Taxonomy (GTDB): domain Bacteria; phylum Bacteroidota; class Bacteroidia; order Chitinophagales; family Saprospiraceae; genus JABDMH01. The sequence continues at coordinate 25,959 of JAUILF010000010.1, forward strand.
CCGGTGAACTCGGACGATGTGATTATCCCTGATGTAGATAAGAATCCTATCATTGCCAACGGCGTTTCTTCCACTGTCAAATCCATTACAGTGGAGGCGAATGGAAAGCTAACTCTCAATTCTGGCAGCGTGTTGACTGTACAAGGTTCAGATTCTTATGGGATTGAAAATTATGGCTCCATCACCAATAAAGGTACACTCAACATTTTTGATACATATAGTACAGGCATCTTCAATGCTGTTGGCAGTAGCTACGGTAATAGTATCGGTTCGCAACTTACGCTTGATAGTATAGGTCAGGAACCCACTGATTCCAGCAGCGGCATCAAGAATTATTCAACTTTCAACAACGGGGGTAAACTCCAAATTAGTAATACTGTAGGCCATGGTATTTACAATCTGGGCATTATGAAAAACATAGATGTCGGCGAAATGACGCTCAGTCAAATCGGTGGTATGGGAATACGATGCGAAAATGCTGAATTTAAAAACTTCAATAATTGTGAGATCCATGTGGTTAGTACGAATGATCATGGAATTGCCCATTTACTACTGGATGGCTTTACTGGTACCGCAGATTTTACTAATACGGGCACCATCAAAATTGGCGAAAATGGTAACATTGGAGGAGCTGGTATCCTGTGCAATACAACCTTTCTCAACGAAAGCGTGGCGAATATCTGGAGCAGTTTATACATAGATAATGTTGGGGAAGATGGAATCCGGGTAACTGATGGTACCTTTACCAATGAGGGTAACTTGTTTATCGGCACCAGCGGAGTAGTAACCAATATTAGTAGCGATGGTATCCATTGCGAGGGCATATTTGCAAATACGCAAAGGGGAAGCATCACCATCGATTATACCGGAAACCACGGCATAGAATTGGCAGCAACCAGTAGTCTAGCCAACGCAGGAGATATCATCATTGGAGAAAATACGGGCAGTTCTTCCGGGGATGGTATTCATCATGCTGGATCCGGCAACTTTAATAATAACGGTTGTGCCACCCTAGTCATGGGAAATTCTTTTTTCAGCTCATCTACCTTCAACAATGAAGGTAATTTTGTGATCAATTCAGCCGAGCCCCATACCAACAGTGGTACGTTTTCCAACGATGGTGTACTCAATTATGTCCAATCTACCGTCATCCCTAATGTAGTGAATAATGATCTGATCATTACTTCCATCAGCGGTTCGTGCTTTATTTCAAATGTGCTGCAATTCGGTGCTTCCAATGATTTTGCAGCCTCAACCGAGTGGTTTTCCGATGCAGCCATGACCACCGTGGCAGGCGAGTATGATACCACAAACAATACCTTCCTGGTCACCAACCTTGTACCCAATATGTCTCATCAGGTCTATTTCGAAACTTCAGGCAACGGTTGCAACTTTGATAATTCCACCATCGTGAACCTGGAGAACGACACGGTAGCTCCAACGGTTCAGTGCTTGAATCCAACTGTCGAATTAGGTAGTGACGGGACTCTGATCCTGCAAGCTGAAGACGTTATCGACTATGCCAATTCGACCGACAATTGCGGAGTCATCGTGGCTGCGTCTATTTCACCGGACACGTTCGGATGCCAGGATATTGGTGTTTTTCTCGTCGCTGTAATCGCCGCAGATCTTGCAGGAAACGAGGTTTCTTGCACTTCAACGGTCACCGTTACCGCACCCAGCGTCCCCGCATCCGGCACGCGGACCTGGACGGGTGCAGTCAGCGATAATTGGATGGATGCCTGCAACTGGAACCCTGCAGCCGTGCCTACGGCAAATAATGATGTGACTATCCCGGATGTCACTACTGATCCGGTTATTGATAGTACCACTGCAGCTGTCGTCAAATCTATACTCGTGGAAAGCAATGCATCTTTGGCCATCAAAAGTGCGGCAAGTCTGACGATTGATAATTCCAGTTCAAGTGGGCTTAATATTGAAGGGACCGTTATCAATGAAGGCACCATCGTCATTGACAACACCGGTGGCGCTGGTATAGACTGTAATAATTCAAGCCAATTCACTAATGGAGGGACCATTGAAATCGGGCTTAACGGCGGAGATTACAATATTTCGGGATATGGAATCAAAGCGAACGGCACGTTCACCAATAAAGTCGGAGGTGCCATTTCCATGGCTGAAAATTCGGGTGGAGGCATTCTGAAAAATACCGATTCTCTTTTTATTAATGAGGGTACGATCAATATCGGCATGATCACCGGGGGCATAAATATAGACGGTCGCGGTTTGGATGTTCGTTTTGGCCTACATAACAAGGTGACTGGCATTATTAACATAAACAAAACGGACAATGATATCGTCAGAAACAGGCAAGGCACATTCATCAACGACGGTGAGATCAACCTCGGTCCCAGTGGAGGTTTTAAGAGTAATGGGAATGGTTTCCAAAACGAATCAATTCTGGAAAACAGTGGCACTATAAATATCAATAGGGTTACGGGCTATGGTTTAAATGATGATAATACCAACGGTAATAATAATGTCATAGTAAATAATTCAGGTACCATTAATGTTGGATTAAGTGGAGGGAATCCTTCTATTGGTGATGATGGGATCAAAACGAAGTTTGCTGATGATTTTATTAATTCAGGTGTGATCAGGATTGCCAGAACTGAAAATGCGGGACTGGATAACCGTGGCACCGATTTTATCAATTCCGGTATCATCGAAATCGGACAAGTCGGTGGTAGCTCGAGTATTGGAACAGACGGGCTATATCATCGGTTAGGCAGTGCTAAGTTTATTAACGAAACAGAAGGAATTATTAAAATAGATAATACCGTGGAAAGCGGCATTCTCGCTACGGCCCCTTTCAACAATTCAGGTACTATTCTTATTGGCCACACTGGGGTTATTGGGGATGCAGCCATCGATAATCAATCTACTTTCGCCAACAATGACTGCGAGGCTTTGATTCATATCGCATCCAATAACATTATCAATAATGAGGATGAGTTTGAGAACGATGGCACGATTATCGAAGAAGCCAGTGGCAACAGCAGCATTTCCGTCAATAATGGCATCGTTCAAAACCTTAATAACGGCACGTTTACGATCGGCACGAATAACGGAGTACTCACGACCAACACTAATGATGTCTTCTGGTTGGGTTGTGTGGATTCCACCTGGAGTAATGCGGATAACTGGTCCATTTCTTCCGCCCCAATCGCCAGTAGCGATGTCATCATCGACTCAACTGATCACGATCCTGTCATTTCCAGCTCCACTTCTGCAGTCGCCAGGTCCGTAACGGTAGAAAGTAATAGTAAATTGACAATTGAAAATGGGGCAAGCTTTTCCATTGACGGGGCTGGCGCTGTAGGATTGGATGACGGTGGTATTGTAATCAATGGTGGAACCCTCAATATCGATAATACCGGCACCCATGGATTGTCTATCCGTACTGGCAGCAGTTTTACCAATACCGGTACCGTCAATATTGGCCAGAATGGAGGAGCTGGAAATATTACGGATGTAGGCATATATAATCGGGCTACTTTCGATAATAGAGGGTCTGAAATAAATATCGACAATGTGGGATCGTATGGAATCATACACTTTGCCGGCACATTTACGAATGAGGCTACTATCAATGTCGGCCAAAATGGCCCAACCGACAACATTGGCAGGGACGGCATTTTGAACGATGCTGTTTTTGATAACAATGGTTCGCAAATAAATATTGATAATACGGGACAAACAGGGCTAAATAACAATAGCGGCACCTTTACCAATGGAGGTAGCATCAACATCGGTCAAAATGGAGAGACAAGAAGTATTTCCAATGATGGACTTACCAATGGTGGCACATTCATCAACAATGGCCAGGAAATAAACATTGATAATACTGGAATAGATGGGATTTTTAATGCCGCCGGCATATTTAACAATACCGCAACTATTAACATCGGACAAAACGGAGGTGTAGAAAACATTGCGAGCACGGGCATTACTAACCAGGGTATATTTAATCACAACAATTCCCAGATTAATATAGATAATATGGAGAAGCGAGGAATATCCTGCCTCGGGGGTACGTTCAACAACGCCGCTTCCATCGATCTGGGCCAAAATGGTGGCTTGGGCACGACTTCTCCCAATGAGGCCATTTTCCTCCAGAGTGATGCTTCCTTTGATAATATTACGTGCGGCCACATAGAAATTTTTTCTGACCATCTTGTTGTTTCCAATGGAACCTTTACAAATGATGGTCTGCTCATAGAGAATGCCACAGGCAATAGTAATATTACAACCAACAACGGTATTGTGAACAACCTTTCCGGAGGTATTTTTACGATTGGGACCAACAATGAAATCATGGTTGAGTCCACAACCTCCAACGACTGTGAAATGGTCACTCCTGCCTTTGAGCTCGGAGCAGTTGTAGACTTTGATATCATTGGGATATTCTCCGATGAAAATGCGACTGTTTCTGCAGGAGTCTATGATGCTGGATCAAATAGCTTCATTCCGGAAAATCCCTTATCCGACTCAACCAACCTATATGTAAAGATTGATGACCCACTAGGTGGCTGTGCGCGGATCGTTGAGTGGATGGTGATTAATCTCTCATCAGGAATCACCTGTTACCAGGATAGTGACGGTGACAATTATGGTGACCCTTTAAATTCTATGAATTTCTGCGAAGTCTGTGACACGGGCTATGTCACCGACAACACTGACTGTAATGACAATGACCCGGCTGTTAACCCAACCCCTGACTGCTCTTCCACAACGCGTACCTGGACGGGATATATCAGCACCGATTGGAATGATGCCTGCAACTGGGCACCCAACTGTGTACCGACTCTTCTTGATGAAGTATTTATCCCCGTGGTTGTCAACCCTCCAGTGGTTGGCTTCGGTACAACGGCCTTTGCTAAAACGATCGAAATGGAATTGGGGGTCGAATTGAGTGTGGAGGTTGGCGGTGAACTTTCTGTTTTTGAATGAATTTGGGCAAGTAGGCCAACAGCTGTGAGGACCGACGTATAGGAGGACTGTCCTAAATTTGGGCTACACAGCATCTGTCTGTTAATAGGTCTCCACTGGCACTAATCAGTTTTTTGGCTGCTTGGGGCTATACTCCTGCTAAAAGGCTTTGACATGACTGGAAAATCCCGAATGGATTTCCAAATCTTATTATTTGTGTTAAAGTACTAATCATGATGGAATTTCTCTCAAGAAACCAGTAGATTATTTGCTGGCCCTCAAGTACATGGAAGGTTATTTGCAACACGTATAGAGAGTGTGCGTCATTGTGGATAATCGGTAGACTATTGTTCAGCTCGAATTTTGTAACTTTTCTCTTTGAGTAGGTTCTAAGGATGAACACTTGAACGTTTCTCCCCAGAATGTTATACATTAGAACAACTAAAATCTTGTCTGAGGGGTATACTTTGATGCGGAAATTTTATGACAATATTATACTCTTATTTCAGAGTTTCATCTTTATGTAAAGTACCCTCGACCTTATTCCCCTTATGGACAATATTATTCTCTGTTTTGTGGGGGGTCGAGGTTGGAGCCCAGCCCGAAGGTCACTTCCAACGTCGGTTTTTTCAGAGATACTCTATCCCGGAAGGACTGTCGAGCTCCACCATATTGCATATGATTGAGGATAACCGGGGGTTTATCTGGATGGCCGGAGTGGGCGGTTTATATCGGTTTGACGGACATGAGTTTTATCCTTTTTCCAGTGAGTCCCATGTAAATGGGAAGAGCCAGTACCCAAATATTGAAACCTTCACACATATCCTTGAGGACAGTGCCGGGGATTTTTGGATTGGTACAGGTAGGCAGGGCTTGTTAAAACTTGACAGGCTGACGGGGCAATTTACATCATTTCCACGCGAACTGGACTCCACTAATTCCATTTCGCACCCAAATGTCACTTCAATTCTGGAAGGTCCATCAGGTACATTATGGGTCGGAACCGCCAATGGCTTGAATGTATTCGACTCAAAAACGGAAACTTTCTCACTGATTGATTTTCCAAATTCGAGCCTGGCTACTTCTACATCATATATACATGTATTCGACCTCGCCAGAGCACTTGATGGCAATATATGGATAGCTACAATCCGTAATGGATTATTCAAAATGAATGTGTCTACCCTGGAGTTTGAAAAACTAACCTTACCCTGGGAAGAAATCGATGATAAAAACCAAGTGTTTCATCGAACCAATAGCGTGTTGGAAGACAGTCGAGGTAACCTGTGGATTGGCACATCTGCAGGGTTATACAGAAGGTCACCTGGTGGAGATATGACTTTTTATGAGCACAAATCTGACGAAGAGCACTCACTTGGCCGAAGCTATGCAAATGGTATCATCGAGGATCATGTAGGCAACATTTGGATTGCGACATCACCGGGATTGAGTCTTTACGATCATGAGTATGATCAGTTTCAGAATTTTGATCATGATGAATTCGATGCCTTCAGCGCAGGATTGGGGTCTGCTCATTTTCTGATGGAAGACTCACAGCAAAATATCTGGGTGGGGCTTTTTGGAGGTGGTGTCAATCGTATTTCCCAAAATCAGGGATCGTTTATTCAATATTCTGGAGGTAGCAGCCAATTTCACGATGTGCGCGGACTGACTATGGGGCCGCAAGGAGAATTGTGGATCGGTGATTCGCATGGACAACTTTATACTTTTGATCCGGTAACTCGTGACTTTGATTATTTTGATCTGCAATTACCTGTCGCCCAGTCTCCAAATTTCAAGCATATAACTGCCCTGTATTATGATCAGGATGAAGGAAAAATATGGATTGGTACCCAGGGTCTCGGTGCCTTTAGGCTCGATCCTACTACTGGCATGGTGAAGTCCCTCAGTGATATTGCAGGCTGGCCGGAAAGTCAGGATGAGATCAAAGGATTTTGTAAGGATTCACGTGGATGGCTCTGGATTATGAGAAATGGTGGCGGAGCTATTGTGTACAAGACCGATGATGATTTGGTTCAGATTTATAGCCATGACCCTGCCGATGAACATTCAATACCCTTTGATTTTCTCGATCAGGTAATTGAAGACTCCAGGGGAAATATCTGGATGTCTACCAACGGACAAGGCTTGATCAGATTCGACCCTATGACGGAAATATTTACTCATTACCGCGAAGATCAGGAACATAGGAAGTCCATTTCTTCCGATCGTATTTTTTATCTGTTTGAGGACAGTAAGGACAATTTATGGATTTGTACCAGTAAGGGGCTGGATAAATATGATGATGACACAGAAGAGTTTGATCATTATAATGCTCAGAACGGCTTCTTAAGTGACAAGGTAAGAACCATAATCGAAGATGACAATGGTTTGTTATGGCTGGCAACTGATTTGGGAATGTATCGGCTTGATCCACACAGTGAAGATTTTCACCTTTTTGATTATGCAGATGGATTATCTCTACAGGAGTACATACAGGCCAGTGCCAGGGATGAAGTTACCGGGCAATTATTTTTCGGTTCCCTCAAAGGATTGTTGGCTTTTAACCCGGATAGTTTTCACGATAATTCAGTTAGTCCTCCGGTGATTATTTCAAAAATGACCTCTTATATTGATGGTAAATATCTTGACCCACTGGTCGATATTTTTGTCGAGGAAGAAAGTTCGATAGAAGTCAGCAATGATATTCGAATTATTGAACTTGATTTAAGTTCTCTTAGCTATCATCAATCGGAGAAAAATAAATATGAATACAGATTAAAGTCGAAAGGTATCATTTCAGCTGAAATTGTTACCGATTGGTTTGATCTAAAGTCAGAGCGTCGGATTAGGCTTAGTAATTTGGTTCCGGGTAATTACGCATTAAGTCTTAGGGGTTTTAATAATGACGATGTACCATCTGAAAGGGAAACGCACTATTCCTTCGTTATTCATCCACCCTGGTGGAAGACCCGGTCGGCATATGTCGGTTACTTTTTGACATTTGCCATAATTATCTACCTGATCAGACGATTCGAACTTAATCGACGAAAATTAAGTGAGCAATTATTGATTGACCGTGCGAGGGCAGAGGAAAAGCAAAACCAGGCCTTGAAGATCGAAAGACAGGCCAATAAATTAGAAAGCTCACTAAATGAACTGAAACAAAAGAATGCCGAGATACTTCGTGCCCAGGCACAACTCATTCAGCAGGAAAAACTGGCATCTCTCGGTCAGCTCACAGCCGGAATTGCCCATGAAATGAAAAACCCACTCAATTTCGTAAATAATTTTGCCGAGGGTTCACAGGAATTGTTAGAAGACCTATGGGATGCGATCCAAAATGAAAAGGGCAGGATTTCAGAAGAAAACTATGTACAGATTCAAAGTTTGATTAAAGATCTGCAACAAAATTCTGTCGATATAATTGAAAATGGAGTCCGTGCCGATCGCATCATACACAGTATGATGGATCATACCAGAAATGCACCCAGTGAAAAGAGAATAATTGATATTAATCAGCTGCTGGATGATAATATTAATCTGGCGTATCATGGATACCGCGCTTTGGAGCCCTCATTCCACGTTAGATTGAGAAGGGAATTTGATGATGCAATTGAGCCACTTGCTGTTTTTCCCCAGGAACTGGCTCGTGCCTTCCTTAATATTTTGAATAACGCTTGCTATGCTGTAAATGAAAAGCAGAAGACGGCAAAGGGGAATTATGACCCTGCAATTGATATTAGTACCAGGCGTGATTTGAAAGAAGGAATTATTATCGTGATAAAGGATAATGGAAATGGCATTCCAGATGCCATCAGGCAGAAGATATTCCAACCATTTTATACCACCAAGTCTACCGGGTCAGGTAGTGCCGGCCTCGGTCTGTCGATCAGTTATGACATCATTGTTAATCAGCATCATGGAGAGGTTCGGGTCAATAGTGAAGACGGGAAGTACACTGAGTTTATCATTGTACTTCCCGTCTGATAAGAGCATTGGTTTATCGGGATTCACACCCACACTCACACCCACACTCACACCATATTATATTCTATACCTCAGACCCAAATAAGTATTCCTCCCGAAAATGGGTCCCCAGGTTAGTGAGCTGTCAAAGTATTCACCAAATGGATCGTCACTGGCCAGGATTGGTGATTCCTGACGGTAATTTAACAGGTTTTCAACGCCCAGGTACACTTCAAATGCGTTCCACCTTTTTGTAATCTGAGCGTTCATGACCACAAAATCCGGTGAGTAAGCATCCAGTTGATATTCAACGGGATTACTTTTGGTGCCGGGTATCCGTTTGCGACCCTGCCAGTTGATCGTATAGTCGAAGATCCAGTCAGATTCCGTCTCATAAGCCAGGTTGAGGAATAGCCGATGACGTGAAATCAAAGGTTTTTCCAGCAGTTCCTCTCTGTACGTGGTTTTGACATCATACCATCGATAGGCAGTCCGCACATCAAATCGTGGTAAGAGTTCATAATCAACCTGAAACTGAAAACTATTTGAGTACGAAGATCCTTCCAGGTTGTAAAAATGTACCGCCTGAGGACTGTCATCGAGATCAACCACAATCTGATTCTGAAAGGAAGTATGATAAAAATCAAAACTCAGGCTTCCCGGTTGTTGATTGATCTGAAAGGTATAAACCAGGTTTGCACCGGTGTTCCAGGCAACCTCCGGATTCAATCCATATGGCTTGTCACTACCATCCCCTTCAATAAAAAACTGGCGTGAACTAGCCATCAGACCATTGTTCTCTGCCAGGATGTTAGCTGTTCGTTGTCCTCTACCCAGAGAAACCCTTCCGACTAACTGGTCACTGAATCCGTAGCGCACGTGCAATCTTGGTGTAGCAAAAAATCCGTACTGGTTGTGATAGTCACCCCGCAACCCAGCTACCAACGATACTTTCTCGTGACCACCATAGGTGTATTCGAAAAATGCACCGGGTACACTTTCTATCCGATCGTAATTGACGTCATCAAATGATTCGGAGTAATCATCATATTGCCAGCTTGCACCCATCAAAACCTGGTGATTAGTGTTAGCAATGATAGTCTGATGCATCAGATTTACATAAAGCGAATTCTGGGTTGCATCGTAACCCCGAATGCCAAAGTAGCTATCCTGATGATGCCTTGCAGCCGATGCCTGGATAGCCCAACTGCGCCAGGGCAGCATTTCATTGACACTGCCAATTTTGAGCCATCCCTCCAATCGGTCGATATTGAGATCCATGCCCCAGACCTGGTCGGAAGGCTCACCCCTTTCTGAATCCAGCTGACCACCATGTGATCTGATGTAGGTGCCATTGATCCCAAACTGCATACGCAGGCCGTTATTGCCCATGTATTTCCAGCGGTTCATAGCAATGAAATGATCAGCAAGAGGATTATCCATAAATCCATCGTTGTTCCTGTCGTTCTTTATAGGATTTGTCTTTCCATGCAACAGCAAGGCAGTAGACCACTGGTCATTGAGCTCTGCCCTGAAATTGGCATTGGCTTCAATTCGACTTCCTTCATTTGCGTACAAATTCAGATACATGCGATCACCTTCATCAGGCTTACGCAGTTCTACATTAATCTGTCCGGCAATGCTTTCAAAGCCATTGACCACACTACCTGTGCCCTTACTTAGTTGCATACCCTCTACCCAGGTACCGGGCACAAACGTTAAACCACACATCGAAGAAA
>JAUILF010000366.1 GCA_030433135.1 Bacteroidia bacterium
CATGTTTGCTGGTCTGTCATACTAACCTACTACTCTGGTACTCTGGCAATCCCTATGAAGTCCTCAGAAAGTCCGATCAAAGTCTTTTTATAGCATTCGTTGAGAGCATCCACCATTATATCATTACATTAGGGAAGCAATGTCAGCACCCAACCGGATTTAATCTGAGGGTTAGCGTTATACCTCAAGTTGCAAAAGATCATTAGTAAACTAGAAATCACCGATCAGTTTGATATCTGATTAGTTCATTGCAGTTGTATGTCGAAGAAAAACTTACTGAGTTCTTCCAATGTAGGTCTGATTCTCGGACCTCTTCTATTTCTCTGGATACTTACATCTTTTCATCCCCGGGGATTGTCAGATGAAGCAAATGCAGTACTTGCTTCTGCCGTCTGGATTGCTATCTGGTGGATTACCGAAGCCATACCAATCTCCGTAACTGCCTTACTTCCCATTGTCCTGTTTCCTCTCAGTGGTGGTTTGGACCTTTCCAGCACGACGTCTGCCTTTGGGCATAAGTACATTTTCCTGTATATCGGAGGGTTTATCATAGCTATAGCCATTGAAAAATGGGGATTGCACCGTAGAATTGCCCTGCAAATCATCAGATTGATCGGATCAAATATCACCCGAATCATTCTGGGGTTCATGGTAGCAACGGCTTTTATGTCCATGTGGATTTCCAATACTGCAACCTCGGTGATGATGCTACCCATCGGCATGGACATAATTTCTCAATTGCGTGATAACCCTGATACACATGAGAATGAAAACATCACTTTTGGCAAGGCACTGATGTTATCCATAGCCTATAGCGCATCTATCGGTGGAATGGCTACGCTGATCGGAACTCCTCCAAACCTGGTATTGGCCGGTGTGGTTCAGGAAACATATGGTGTCGAAATAACCTTTTCCCAGTGGTTCAAATTTGGGCTGCCAATCTCAGTGTTACTTCTGATTATTTGCTGGATCTATCTCACCCGCTTTGCCTTTTCGTTCAAAGACAAGGCCTTTCCCGGTGGCAGAAGCGAAATTTTGCGGCTACTTCAACAACTGGGTAAAATCAAGTTTGAAGAAAAAATAGTGCTGGTCGTCTTCGTATCCACGGCGTTCCTGTGGATTTTCAGGTCCTTGCTGCAGAATATAATCCCTAACCTGGACGATACAATCATTGCGATTTTTGCCGGCACTACTCTGTTTCTGCTCCCCGCAAAAAAGTCCGGCGAAAAAATTCTCAATTGGGACGAGGCTGTGAAATTACCCTGGGGCATCATCCTGCTCTTTGGCGGGGGAATGGCCCTTGCGGAAGGATTTAAAAGTTCCGGCCTGGCAGAATGGATAGGGACCCAAATGACACTCCTGGAGGGTATGTCACTGTTTCTGTTGGTATTGATTCTCATAGCCTGTGTAAATATGTTGACAGAAATAACCTCAAACCTGGCAACCACGGCGATGTTATTGCCCATACTGGCTCCGATGGCATTATCGATTGATGTCCATCCCTATATTTTGTTGGTTTCGGCGACAGTGGCAGCGTCATGTGCCTTTATGCTGCCGGTGGCCACGCCTCCCAATGCCGTGGTTTTTGGCTCGGGTTACCTACGTATACCCGATATGGTCCGTACTGGTATCTGGATGAATGTGCTGTCCATCTTGCTGCTATCGCTGATTGTTTACTTCCTGTTGCCTGCTATTTGGGATTTCGTACCGACGGTCTTTCCTGACTCGGTACAATAATTTTGGTACCATTATAATATCGACATGACCTGACTAGCCAAAACCAATAGGATACTAAGTGTCCCTACTTCCTGTTAGTATATTAATGATCAAGTTCTGTCATTTTTTGGCAGAAAATGAATAGTTCGTCTCTTCTTTCGCAGGTTTTTTGCTTTGAAAAAAGTGGGGATTTGACAATGCTTGCAGTCCGATTTCTACTCAATCGTACGTTGTCTTTTTGGTGCTAGGACCACTGCCGTGGGGGCCTTCTTTGGCATTGCCCCAAAGAAGCAAAGGTCTAGTCAACTCCACTAGGCGGCGGGAAGGCTCCTGTTCTCTCTGAATATATTGATCAATAGGCACTTCTCTTGAGGGTCTGGGTGGATCGCTTGTATAACCGCTGGATCCATTTGGAGCTATGCTCGTTGAAATGCGCTTTATCCTCAAATTATGTTTTTCTATATTATATTAACTATCATTCCATTTCTCCAAATGTATAAGGCTACACTCATCCTTGAAAAGTAGGTTGTACAAGTACCATTATTTTAACCTTCTTATCAACACCTTGCAAGTTACAAGCGATCTTGAATGGCCACTGGGAGTTGACGTCTTCTTCCATATACTATCGGAACTCAGTGTCATATTGACATTCTTCAGGGAATCTCCTCTTCATGCATCTGGGCCATTCGATTTACTGCATGATATCTTTTTGGTTCTGGCTCGTCCAGGTTAGGGTGTACTACTTTTTTCACCTGAACCACGTTTAGCCTGGTGTGAAATAGAGCTACCATATTTGAGCACGGTCAAAATTTGTTTCTCCTACTCTACACTTGCCTTCACCGGATTCTCCAGGGTTTGCATCAGGTCATTGACAATGGCATCACGATCGAAATTCTCCCAGATGGTAATCTGTCGAGGGTTGTTTTCTCTTTCGATCCACTGGCCATCCTCGTAAATCGGACACGGATGGGTACGTGACTCGGCCCAACCCGGGTTTTTAATAATGGCCAGGGCTGCAAGGTCAAAGAGGGCACGATGTTTCTCCTCATCATGGTAGTCAATATGCTCAAACAGACTGACTGCATAGTCACCAAAAGTAGCGAACTGTCCTCCATGTCTCCCGGTAATAGGCTCGGAGATCTTTGGTCCTTTTCCTGGCATCTCACTATTGATAAAATTTTGCGTAACCTTGACCGCATCGGTACCGGACCTGTCTCCATATCGCACCGTTACCATTTCAAAAGGTACTTTTGTACCTAGTACATAGTTCATAGCGGGCACATCACTATCCTGATTGTACTCTCCAGGTTGTGGGTAATTCGAACCGAGCCAAACTACCCTCACCTTTTCAGAGATGTCCGGAGCTTTCTTCAACGCCAGGGCAATATTGGTTAATTTACCCACCGGTACAAGAATCAGGTCTTCGGAAGTCCTGGCTTCAGAAATGATAAAATCAACCGCTTCATGACCGTCAAAGGTTGGATTTTCGAGATCACCTTCAATATCCTCGAAATTGGCATTTGCCCCTGTCAGTAGCGGTATATCACTGCCAGCCTGGCACAGCTTAAAAATCCGTTCAGCTTCATCATAGTGATTTTGCACCTCACCACCGGAGGGCGTAGCATTAACGGTGACCCCCCGTGCAATAAAGTCATCTCCATTCAACAACAGATACGCAAGAGCATGTTGATCATCAAGCTCGTTGTTGGTGTCTGTATCAAAAATAATCCTATGCTTGCCGGGAAGATTATTGACGGGTTCTGATTGTTGGTCATCTGAAGATTGATTATCAGCACAGCCGACCAAAGTTAGGCCCAACGATAACAGTAAAATTGCTTTGGTAGTCATTTGATGTTCTATTGCACGGTCAAAATATTAATTATTTCCGTGATGCACATTCCCATAGTAGCAATAGCAATCGACTACATTATCAGGATACACAGGCAGCCACTTTATAAAAAATTGAGGAAAGGCAGGCGTACTTACACTATTTATCATATCTTATGAAGGGAAAATCTCATCTTTTGTGGTGTAAAATTAAAAGCCGATATCTTCTACTGTGTGTTAGCATGACCCTGATGCTACCCCTACAACTTGATAGCCAGGAAGAGAGGGTATTGCCCAACTGCCCCATGCACATCATCATTGCATTGGATTTTTCAGCGAGTGAACGGGCATTCATTGAAGAAGTACAAACTGTCTTATATGCTCTGACCAGCAGATTTGAACTACATCCAAACAGTCTGAGGATCGGGTTGATTTCGTTTAATCGTGGAGCACAAATGATCATGCCCCTATCGGGTAGTACAGAGGATCTGGAAGCGACGATAGAGGAGCTAAGAATACCAACCAGTGTTTACGCTACTGATATTCATGCAGGTATCAGCCTGGCACAAAAAGAATTTGAGCAAAACTCGCTTAAGAGTGTACCCAAGTTCTTCGTATTGGTCTCTGACGGAGATCCTCACGCTCATTCCCGGGGATTTGGTTACCAACATGACATACTCAACATTGAGTACATGAAGAAAGGTAATCCCGACAAGGATGTAGATCCGGTTCATGTCTTCACTCTCTACTCGGGCGAAACCATTCCCTATCAGGATGAGTATAGTGAAGAAGTACGCATGGCAGCCATTAAACATATGCAAAGGCTGGCCAGTGACAGAGAATCCTTTTATTTCTATGAGGAATACCCGGAACTCGTTAATCTATTCGAACAAATCAGCAATTGTTTATAAATTGGATGAATGGCAAAATCCAATAATAAAACAGTAGAAACTGATGCCAGTGTAAGTGACTTTCTGGCTGGCATTGAAAATGAAGCTAAGCGAAAAGCCTCCGAAAAAATTGTAGCGATGATGGAGGAGGTCAGTGGAGAAAAACCGGTCATGTGGGGTCCGAGTATTATAGGGTTTGGTCGGTATCATTATAAATACGAGAGTGGTCGCGAAGGGGACTTTATGAAACTGGGATTTTCACCCAGGAAGCAAAACCTGACCCTCTACATTATGCCGGGATTTCAGAGATATCAAGAATTGATGGACAATCTGGGCAAATACAAGACCGGCAAATCCTGCCTGTACGTCAAAAAGCTGGAAGATATCAATTGGGATACTTTAAAGGAATTGAGTAGCCTGTCTTACCAATATATGACTGAGAAATATGGATAAGTGGTTCCCTTCAAACTGAAACCGGTTCATACTTTTCAACTCGATTTTGGCTCTTTATTCATTATGTAGAAAATAATACTGCCAATTCTGGCTGTAATTCCTATTTTAAAGCTTCCAACATTTTTTCTGCCTAAAATTTCTTTCAATGCGCTATTACCTCATCCTATGCTTCTGTCTGGTAGCAGGAGTTCCTTTGTTGAGCCAACAAATTTCCAAAGAGGAGCTCATTTTCCTAACTCCCGAATGGGAGGGAGAACGTTTTGAAGATGGACGTCCGAAGGTACCGGATGACGTGCTCGAAAGAATGAAACTGGTAACCCTTGAGGAAGCATGGGCGGTATTGCGCAATGCCGGATACAACTACCAATACGAAGAGAACTGGCTGGTCATTCATCCCGAGGATGTCCTGGTGGGTCGAGCCGTCACGGCTACATTTATGCCGGGACGGCCGGATGTACATAGAGCCATTGATAAAAAAGGTCACGAACAGGATGGTCGGATTAAATCGCAAAACTCCTGGCCGGTGGATATGCTAATTCCCGGTGATGTGTATGTGGGAGACCAATTTGGAGCCCATCTTGACGGTCCAACGATTGGTGATAATTTGGGAAATGCCATCTTCGCCAATTCTGGAAATGGCATTGTCTACAATGGAGCTATCAGGGATATAGATGGATTGAAAGAAATCGAAGGATTTACGGCGTTTGTCCGCAGCTACCATCCATCTCATCATCTGAACAACCCGGATCGCAGACTCAATACCACCCTGGTAGGTTTAAATACGCCCACCCGTATTGGTGCTGCAATGGTTATGCCTGGTGACGTAGTGCTGGGAAGAGACGGTGGAGTCATATTTATCCCTCCTCAACTTGCCGAGCAAGTCGTGGAAGTATCTGAAATCGTAAGGTTACGTGATATGTTCGGTCATCAGAGACTCAGAGAAAAAAAATACACTGCCGGTCAGATTGACACCCGTTGGTCCGATGAGATCGAAAAGGATTTTTCCGGATGGCTCAACGAGCACATGGATGATTTGCCCGTAGCTAAAGAACAGATTCAGGAAATCCTTAAAAACAGGACATGGTAAACTATAACAAAAAAAATGCACCAAATCGCCGTAATTTTCTGCGCAATGCCGGTTTGGCAGCAGCTGCGGCTACGGCCACTCCCTTTGGCACCGGGCTTCAGAGCGCCGTAGATAAAACCAGTCTTTCATCAGCGCCATCAGATTTGAAGATAACAGCTGTGAACTGCGGATATATACGTGGTGGTAGCGGTTTGTTTGTCAAAATAGACACCAATCAGGACATCCATGGATGTGGTGAGGGTGTC
>JAUILF010000367.1 GCA_030433135.1 Bacteroidia bacterium
AGTTGATCTCTCACCAGTATTGTTCTCAGGACAAGAGATGACAAGTCGTACTGTTTTTTGGAAATATAGAAAGCAGGCTGCCATGAGAAGTGGAAATTGGAAATTACTGGAACATGATGGAAACGTATACCTGTATGATGTAGATGATGACCTGGAAGAGAGAAATAACCTTTCTGAAACTCACACGATCAAATTGGAAGAATTAGTCGATCGCCTGGATAAATGGAAGCAAGATATGGGTGCTATTCCACAAAAAACCAGGTGATCACATTTGGGTGGTTTGACAATGCACCGAAATCACTTCCCTTACTGCCGATTGGCTACTTTTTGCCCTTTCATCCTGATAATGAGCTATTCATCTCGTCAAAAGAGTGACATTTTTGGAGAGAAATAGAACAAATTAGTTATTTTTGTAATATGTTAGTGCCGTTTTGTGTCTTATGGCACTACATAATTCAAAATTTTAAAACTCATAAAGATGACAAAATCATACTACTTGCTTATTCTTTTGGTTATGGCAGTATTCTCCACCTCTTGTGTAAGTAAGAAAAAGTATCTGTCGGTTCAGAATGATAAGGCCAAGTTGCAGCAGGATCTGGGAGATTGTGGTGCGGACCTGAACCGGTATATGAATCAGCTGACAGCGTGTCAGCAAGAAAAAGAACGCCTGGAAACGAGTCTCAAAAACGAACAGAATACTTTGCAACTGAGGGAAGAGCAAATTACCGACCTGAGAGAGCAGGTTACAGATATCAGGACACAGAGAGATGCCCAACTTCAACAGTTGGAAGGCTTGACTGAGTTGTCTCAATCAGCCAATCAGAATATTGGTGAGACTTTGTCACAACTTGAAACCAAAGACAAATACATCAACTTGCTACATGCTGCAAGGAGTAGAACGGATTCCATTAATCTGGCTCTTGCGGTTAACTTGAAGAGTGTGCTCAATGATGGCCTTGCTGATGAGGATATCGAAGTCAAAGTCGATAAGACCGTAGTTTTCATAAATCTTTCGGACAAAATGCTTTATCAGACCGGTAGTGCTGAGATTTCGGAAAGGGCTGATGAGGTACTGGGCAAAATTGCTACCATTATACAATCCAGGCCGGAGGTAGAAGTTATGGTGGAAGGGTATACAGATAATGTGCCCATCAAGAATGATTGTATGGAGGACAATTGGGATCTGAGTGTGAAAAGAGCTACTTCAGTTGTCAGGGCATTGCAGGAAGACCACAATATTGATCCTAACCGCTTGATTGCAGCAGGAAGGGGTGAGTGGAATGCACTGGAATCAAATGATACTGCTGAAGGGCGTGCTACTAATCGCAGGACCCGTATTATCATTATGCCAAAATTGGATCAGTTTTACGATTTGCTGAACCCCAAAATGGCTGCGGCTACGAATTAGGCCAGGAGAAAGTCATTCTTTTTGCATGGTTATTGGGAGCTTCAATGACCTACACACAGGTTGCAATTCCTGTTTTGACAAGAAGTCGGGACACCTGCATCACCGTTCAAAGAATAAGGATTATACAGATAAGTTGATATTTTGCGAGTAAATCCGTACCTGGTATAGTGGTAAATTATTAAATCCATGGGGGTTGTTCGCATTGTTATTCTAATGGTTTTGCAGTCGGTGTTCTTGCTGACAGTGTTCGGTCAGGAGGAAGCTGACTCCAATGCGATTGTTGGTCAGAAGAAATTTACCTATACCGATGAAGGTTGGCAATTTACCAGTCATGATGGTAATTACCTGATGCATCTTGAGTGGAGGGGGCAATTCCGATTTGCCTATCCTACTGATAGCGACCCGCTCACCAATGAAGACTATGCTGATAAAGAGCTAAATCTGACCATCAGGCGTGCCAGGATGAAGGTAGGAGGACATGCTTACCGGCCTTTTCTGAAGTATTATCTGGAATATGAGTTATTTGCCAGTAACCTGTTGGATTTCCGGTTGATGTTTGACCGATTTCAGTTTTTCAAGTTTAAAGTGGGACAGTGGAAAGTGCATTACAACCGGGAACGAATTATTTCGTCAGGCAAACAGGAAACCGTCGAAAGATCGATTCTCACGCGACCTTTTACGATTGATCGACAACAGGGGATCTCATTTTATGGCCGACTGAATGGTCCCAGTGTACTCGATTTTAACTACTGGATTTCGATACTAGCCGGTACTGGAAGAGGCAATCAGAGGAACGATGACGGCAATTTGATGTATATGACCAGGTTGCAGTGGAATTTCCTGGGTGAGTCGTTAGATTTTACCGGATCCGATCTTTCATACCATGAGAAGTTGGGTGCCATTATTGCCATTGCAGGCGTTACTAACCAGAGCCCTTACACCCGCTTCTCACAGTCAGGAGGGGGCCAAATTACCGGGTTTGAAGAAGGTGTTGCCGGTCAATACCGCGTGAATCAGTTCCTCCTTGAGACAGCCGCTAAATACAGGGGAATTTCCTGGCAACAGGAGTTTCACTGGAAGCAGATAAAAGATAATGTGAACTTCACGGATACCTATCTGAATGGTAACCTGATGCAGATAGGATATTTTCCCCACTATGCCCTTGACTTTGTGCCCCAAAAGCTGGAAGCCTATTTTCGCTACGCCTGGTATGATCCTGATCTTCATATCGATGAGGACTGGCAGTCTGAGTATACGATTGGCTTTAACTGGTTTTTTCATAACCACCGAAACAAATTGACCGCAGAGGTTAGCTTTTTATCTCTGAACGCGGATGATGAGCAGGTTTCTGATAGTGACAGGATCAGGCTGCAATGGGACGTCTCATTCTAACCGAAAACACCTGTAAAGATGTGTCCTGGATCTTAATGTTAGCTGCATATTGGACGGCAATCTTCATTATACCCGGATTATTCATTGGGGTTTCGTCATGAGAGTCAAATAGGCAATAAAGACGGGTGCTCCAAGTGCTTTTTGACTCATGAGCGAACGATCTCGTAGAGTCGAGTACGACAGTGCTCGAAGTGAGTGAACCGCGAAAGCGGGTGGGTAAGCCATAGTTAACCATTATGGTGAGAATCAAAAAGTGCTTATGTGTCCGTATTTGCAGCATATTTGGCTCGTAATAGAAAGGCCTAATGCATAGTCCGGGTTTAATCGCTGGACAAGATTGATTTGAAAATAAACTGAAAAGAGAGAGATGCAGATAAAAGAACAATCCACTCAGTACGATGTGTGTATAGTCGGGTCTGGTGCTGGGGGTGGAATGGCTGCTAACAAATTAGCAGAAGCCGGTCTGAAGGTAGCTTTGCTTGAGGCAGGACCATTTTTCGACCCTGCCAAACCTGAATATCAGACACAGTTGAAGTGGCCATGGGAATCACCAAGACGAGGAGCAGGGAGTACCCGGGCTTTTGGAGATTTCGATGCAGCCTATGGGGGTTGGGAAATCGAAGGCGAGCCTTATACCCGAAAGAATGGAACTGAGTTTGACTGGTTCAGATCACGTATGCTCGGGGGTCGCACCAACCACTGGGGTCGGATCTCTCTTCGCTTCGGACCACTTGATTTTCGCCGCGGTGATTATGATGGTCGTGGCGATAACTGGCCGATCAGCTATGATGATGTGGCCCCATATTACGACAAGGTAGATAAGATGCTGGGTGTATTTGGAAGCAAAGAAAACCTTCCTAATGAGCCAGACGGATATTTTTTGCCTCCTCCCAAACCCAGATTGCATGAACTCCATTATATCAAGGCCGCAAGGAAGGCAAATGTTCCAGTGATTCCTTCCAGGTTGTCCATTCTTACCAGGCCGATTAATAAACAAAGAGGAGTTTGTTTTTACTGTCGCCAATGTTCCAGAGCTTGCCGGGTTTATGCAGATTTTTCATCCAGTACCTGCCTGGTAATACCCGCTCTTGAGGGCAATAATATTGATCTCTATACCAATGCCATGGTGCGTGAAGTCACGACAGATGAAAATGGCAAAGCTACCGGTGTATCCTACATCAATAAGGAGGACCTCCAGGAATACCAGGTGAAGGCTAAAACAGTGATTTTGGCAGCGTCAGCCTGTGCAACTGCGCGGATTTTGTTGAACTCAAAAAATACAAGACACTCCAATGGATTGGGTAATTCGAGCGGACTGGTTGGTAAGTACCTTCACGATTCGACTGGTGCTTCCAGGTCAGGATTTGTACCAGCATTGATGAATAGAAAGCGATACAATGAAGATGGTGTGGGCGGAATGCATGTCTATACTCCCTGGTGGCTTGATAGTAAAAAGCAGGATTTTGCCCGGGGATATCACATAGAAGTTTGGGGTGGTATGGGAATGCCTTCCTACGGTACGGGATTTGGAGTAAGTGAAATGAACCGCTTTGTTAGGGACGCCACAGTTGGTGGATACGGTAGTAAGTTGAAGGAGGATGCTCGTAGGTTCTACGGTGCTGTGGTAGGAATGAGTGGCCGTGGGGAATGCCTGGCCCGGGAAGATAATTACTGTGAAATTGACCCCAACGTGGTTGACAAATATGGTATTCCGGTATTGAGATTCCATTATACCTGGTCAGATGACGAAGTTAAACAGGCGAAGCATATGCAGGATACCTTTGAGGAGATTCTCACCAATATGGGTGCTGAGCTCCTGGGTAATAAACCTGGACCCGAATCTCAATATGGTCTGGCTGCACCAGGTAGAATTATCCACGAAGTTGGTACTACCCGTATGGGTTCAGACCCAAAGAAATCGGTGACTAATAGCAAACAACAACTGCACGATGTGGACAACGTCTATGTAGTAGACGGCGGACCATTTGTTTCTCAGGCAGACAAAAATCCTACCTGGACCATTCTGGCGCTGTCCTGGAGAACATCGGATATCATCATTGATAACTTCAAAAAAATGAACATCTGAGAATCATGAAAAAGAAATTAGATAGAAGAGAAACCGTAAAATCCCTTTTACTGGGAGGTGTTGCCGGAGGACTGGTGTTGCAGGGTTGTCAGCCAGGTGCAGAAAGTGATACAAAGTCAGAAACAGCGGAAGAACAGGTACCAGGTGGTGGTTATGGCAGAACGGAAGAAGAGATGGCCAGGGATCAGGCTTTGAAAGAACAGGAATTCCTGACTGCCCATGAATTGGCTACTATTACCGTGTTGTGTGATATCATTCTGCCTGCCGACGAAAATTCAGGATCGGCAACTGATGCTGGTGTTCCGGATTTTATTGCATTTATCGTAAAAGATATGCCGTATCATCAGGTGCCGGTACGTGGAGGACTTATGTGGTTAGACCATGAGTCCAATTCCAGGTTCGGTAAAAAATTTGTGGACTGCACTGCTGCTGACCAGGTTGCCATCATTGATGACATTGCCTATCCGGACAAGGTCGATCCAGGATTGTCACAGGGAGCCAAATTCTTCTCACTGATGCGTGATTTGACCATGACCGGATTTTATACCACAAAGATTGGAATTGATGATCTGGGGTTTGTGGGCAACATTCCCAACGTATGGGATGGAGTTCCTGATGAGGTTTTAAAGGAGCAAGGTTTGGAATATGACCAGGAATGGTTGTCAAAATGTATTGATCAAAGTACCAGGGACAAAATGCCGGAATGGGATGATGAAAAAAACCTGATCGGGTGATGTCGATGGTTTAATGTGGTATGTAGGCAATGCAACTCATCCTCGTACTATATTCTCTAATTCCTTATTGTTTTCAAAATCGCTAATGTTTTGCAGGGTTGTCGTAGCAATTTCCTCCAGGGCTTCTCTGGTAAAAAAACCCTGGTGCGCCGTGATTAATACATTGGGGAACGTGGTCAACCGGGTGATGATGTCGTCCTGAATGATACTCTCGGACAGATCCATGAAAAATAGCTTTTCCTCCTGTTCGTAAACGTCAATGCCCAGGTATCCGAGTTTTTTGTGTTTGAGAGCACTAATGGCAGCCTTAGTATTGACAAGTGATCCGCGACTTGTGTTGATGAGCATAGCTCCTTTTTTCATTAGTGAGAAAGCTTTTTTATCAATCACATGATAGGTCTCCTTTGATAATGGACAGTGAAGAGAGATAATATCAGATTTTTGTAAGAGGTCGTCCAATTCTTTGTAGACCACCCCTCTGGATTTCAAGTCGTCAGAAGGATAGGGATCGTACGCAATGACATGGCAACCAAATCCCAACATAATCTGACAGAATACAGA
>JAUILF010000368.1 GCA_030433135.1 Bacteroidia bacterium
TCTGTCCTTTCTCTTTTGGCTTATTTTTCATTTTCAGTTGACGTTTTTTGTCAACCTATATCAGGACAGTACAGTCCTTTTTCTCGCAGGGAGCGCAGAGTTCGCAGATGCCAGCAACCACTTAGAAACCACCTAGAAACCACCTAGAAACCACCTAGAAACCACCTAGAAACCACCTAGCAACCACCTAGAAACCACCTAGATCTCTTCCTCCTTCACCAACCTCACAATACATCCTTCTCCCTGATCAGTCCACAGGTACATACTGCCATCGGGTCCTTCCCTTACCCCGCGAATGCGTTGATCCCAATCTTCCAGTAGCCATTCTTCCCCTGAAACTTTATGACCATTGAGCTCGAGTCTGATCAACTTGGTTCCTCGCAAACAGGCAACGAAGAGGTTGTTGCGCCACTCGGGAAACATCTTTCCACTGCAAAATTCGATATGGGCAGGGGCAACTGCAGGGTTCCAGAAATAGACCGGCTGAGTCATTCCCGGGAGATCTGTTAAACCACCATTGACCAGCGTCTTATCATATTCGGTGCCATAGGATACCAGCGGCCATCCGTAATTGGATCCCGGGTTCACTATGTTGATTTCATCCCCGCCTCTGGGGCCATGGTCACTGCTCCAGAGCTCACCGGTTTCCGGGTGGAAAGCGATTCCCTGGGGGTCTCTGAATCCCGTGGCCCAGATTTCCGAAAGCGTATCTTCCTGGGAGGTAAAAGGGTTACCCGGAGCCGGAGCTCCATTTCTGTCGATTCTGATAATTTTTCCGAAGGCAGAATGATGAGATTGTGCCCTGCCCCGGATGCGTTCCTCAAACCGTTCTCCAAAAGTGACGAAGAGGTAGCCTTTATCATCGAACAAAAGGGTAGTACCATAGTGCATCACACTACCAATGCCCGGGCCAGCGCGATAAATGACTTCGACCTGCTCCAGGTTTTTTTCGTCTTTGGATAGAATTCCCCTGGCAACTGATGGAACATAACCCGTATCCCGCTTCTCGGAATAAGACCATATGATTTCCCTGGATTGAGGGAAATCCGGTGTAAGGATGATATCCATCAGGCCACCATCTTGTTGAAAGTGAACGGCTGGTACACCGAGGATTGAATCACCCACGTTACCATCGCGGTCAATAATTCGAATCCTTCCCGGTTTTTCCGTCACAATCATTCTTCCATCTGGTAAAAATGCCAGGCCCCACGGTCGTTCAAGTCCTGATGCCACCGTATCGACATAAAAGGGAGTACTTGTTTTTATTTCGGGTGCTCTGGTTTGGAGTGGGAAGGCAGGTTCAGGGTCATGCACAAAATCTTCCTGAGTCGGAACCGAAGTTGTACCGGTATCTGGCTCAGAAGCAGAATGACATGCGCAAAGGATTCCACATGATATGACCATTGCGATAATGGTCGGTAAATTGAAAGATCTCATGATAGAAGGCAGTAAAAACGAAAAGCTTCCAAGGTAATCAATGTCAGTGATAATATCCGTAGTTCTGACCCAGGTGCAAGGTATCTGAACCTGATAGATATTGGCGACCGTGTTGATGCTGATGTCGTCCTGTGATAGCAGAAGATTCCTTCATCGGAAAGAAATAAATATCTTCGGGCAATTGCAGCATCGTGATGCAGGTCGTAAACCTGATGACTGTGCAGATGACGGTGCAACCAAACAAAAATGACTAGTCACTGAAATGCATATTGGACGTCGATTTTCACTGGATAAAGTACTGTTGTGGACCAGAAGGGAGATCTTGATCTTTCTGATTGTATCAGCTATTCCCACAGCCTTGTATGCCGTGTTTGACATGACCTGGCTTTCACTTCCATGGCTACCTATTGCGGTGATAGGTACGGCCGTGGCATTCCTGGTCGGGTTTAAGAACAATGCAACGTATGACAGGCTTTGGGAGGCACGGAAAATATGGGGAGCGATAGTCAACAGTAGCCGGACCTGGGGGATCATGACTCGTGATTTTATCACACATGATCAAGTACATGACCCGGCTACGTTGGAGCCACTTGCCACAATCCATCAACGGCTGATCTACAGGCATGTCGCCTGGCTCACCGCTCTGCGCTACCAACTGCGGCAGCCCAGGAACTGGGAAAACATGACCCGGAGTTACAACCGGGAGATAAGGGTCTTTTATGATGTGCCCGAATATGAGAAATCGTTGGAGGAAGTTATTGAACCCTATCTGAGTAAAGAAGATTTGCACTATGTTTTAAGCAAGAAGAACAGGGCCACTCAGTTGATCAGTTTGCAATCAAGAGAAATTAAGGAACTGAAACAAAGAGGCTTGATTGATAACTTTAGGCATGTGGAGGTAATGGACTTATTACGAGATCTTTACACTCAACAGGGAAAGTGCGAAAGAATTAAAAATTTCCCGTATCCACGTCAGTATTCAACCATTAGTCTGATATTCATCTGGGTCTTTATTGTGCTACTTCCTTTTGGAATGGTGCAGGAGTTTGCTAAGCTATCAGAACATCTGGTTTGGCTTACAATTCCCTTTGCCACTCTGGTCTCCTGGGTTTTTCACACCATGGATAAAATGGGAGAAGCTTCTGAAAACCCTTTTGAAGGAGGCCCAAATGATATCCCAATGGCTGCACTAAGCAGAACCATAGAGATCGATTTGAGGGAGATGTTGGATGAAACGGATTTGCCGCAAGCAGCACAGCCAACTAATCAGATCTTGATGTAAATCTGTATATTGGGAATCGCAATTTTTAAGGGATCACTACTTTCTTTCAAGAGATGAGATGTTATTACTGTGCGGTCGTACTGGCTCTGCTGGCCTTTTCGAGTCTGATGATATCGTGTGGACCGAAGGAAGGCCCTTCTCCCATGAAATCACCAGAGGATGAACTGGCCTCATTTGATATAGCACCAGGTATCAGTATGGATCTGGTAGCCAGTGAACCAATGGTACAGGACCCGGTGGTGATGACCTTCGATGAAGATGGAAGATTGTGGGTCGTAGAAATGAAGGGTTTTAACATGGATGTGGAAGGTGCCGGTGAAGATGAACGCAATGGATCTATTGCGGTACTGGAGGATACTGACAGTGATGGTGTCATGGACAAACGAACTGTCTTCATGGATAGTCTCATGTTGCCTCGTTCGGTAGCAATTGTCAAGGGTGGAGTACTGGTGGCAGAGAGATATCCCCTGTGGTATGTCCAGGACCTTGATGGAGACCTTGTTGCCGATAAGAAGACCCTGGTGGATTCCACGTATGGTGGTAATGGTATGGCAGAGCACTCACCCAATGGGCTATGGCGTGGCATAGATAACTGGTATTACAATGCCAAGTCCACCGCCCGTTATCGCATGATAGATGGTGAGTGGATCAAAGATAGTACCGAATTCAGGGGACAGTGGGGCATCAGTCATGATAACTATGGAAGGCTATATTACAACTACAATTGGTCGCAATTGCATGCTGATCTGGTACCGCCTAATTACTTTAGCCGAAATCCGAATCATAAGACCACAACGGGATTGGATCATGGTTTAACCATTGACCGAAAGGTTTTCCCAATACGCACCAATCCAGCGGTAAACCGTGGCTACATTGATGGTACCCTCAGCGAAGAAGGTAAGTTGTTGGAATTTACTTCCGCTTGTTCGCCTTTTGTGTATAGGGGGGATGCCTTTGGGGAGGAATATCAGGGTGATGTGTTTGTAGCCGAGCCCTCAGGTAACCTGGTCAAGCAAAACGACGTAGACTACTCCGGTTTCTTAATATCAGCGCAATCAACTTACCCAGACCATGAAGTGTTGGCTTCCACCGATGAGCGATTTCGCCCGGTTTCCTTTGCTACCGGTCCTGATGGGGCTCTGTATATAGCAGATATGTACCGGGGGCTGATCCAACACGCTATCTATATGACACCATATCTAAAGGAGGTAACCCTTGAGCGCGATCTGGTGTATCCCATTCATTTAGGAAGGATCTGGAGAATGGTGCCGGAGGGTTGGCAGGGAAGGACTCCATATACACTCTCAGATTCGAGTAATACTTTCCTGGTAGGATTGTTGTCGCATCCAAATGGATTCTATCGAGATGTGGCTCAGCGACTACTAATAGATCGTGAAGCCATTGAAATAAAAGGTGAACTGATCGACTTGTTACACAATGGAGACAATGATTTGGGTAGACTCCATGCACTATGGACTCTGGAGGGATTCGATGCTGTCGATGAGCAGATAGGTTTCATGGCACTTCATGATACACATCCTCAGGTAAGAGTAGCTGCCCTTCGGGTTCTTGAAGATATTTTGGATACCCAGACCGGTGTAGAGGATAAATTGTCAGATTGGATAGCTTCCGTGGGTATAGAAGATGCAGAAGAAGTGGTGTTACAAGCGGCACTGACACTGGGTCATATGACAGGTGAAGATATACAGGAGTTGTTGCTCGACATAGCAGATCAATATGGTGATCGACCGGTGATGCGTGATGCCATTCTCAGCAGTGCGACGGATATCGAACAACAACTACTTGAAAGAGAATTGGATCAATATGCAGATTCTGAACCCACCAACGAAATATTCCTGGAAATGCTATCCCGTGCAGTGGCAAGTAAAGGCGATCCTGCGGAAGTGAGTTGGGCATTGAACAGGATGGATAGCGATACTCCCGAGTGGCAACGCCGGGCAGTGCTAACCGGATTGGCCATGCAGATGAATGACCGGATGGAGCCAATGCAGCTCTCATCTGAACCGGGCATCATGCGACAAATGGATGCATTGGATGAATTATCCCGGATCAGGCTACAAACGCTTTCACAAAAACTGGAGTGGCCGGGACATAAGGTCGAGATAGGTGCTACTGCCCGGGAACAGCAGCTTACAGAAGAAGAGAAAGCCCAGTTTGCGCAGGGGCGGCAACATTATCTATCGGCTTGTGCTGTCTGCCACGGTAATGATGGTACAGGGTTACCACGGTTTGCACCACCTCTACTAGGTTCTGAGTGGGTCTTGGGTGATGAAAAAAGACTGGCGTTACTCTTGTTACATGGGCTGGAGGGACCCATCGAAGTCAGGGGCAAGCTGTACAAAGCACCGGAAATTCTTCCGGTAATGCCATCTCATTCTATTCTGGATGATCGTGACATTGCAGCTATAATGACGTACATTCGCAACGAATGGGGACATAGTGCCGGTGCAGTATCGGGACGATCAGTGTCCAGGATCAGAGTGACTTCACAGGGTCGTGTACAACCCTGGAGTGTAGAGGATCTGAACCAACATGTAGCCGAAAACCCGCTTACAGATTAGACTTAAAGGCCGGTCAGTGCTGGCCATCAATAACCATTTTATCAAAACATTTGACTAACAACATGAGTAAAGACGAAAAGTTACCAGGTATTGACATCTTCAGAATGGATGGAAAAGTAGCCATTGTCACCGGTGGATCTAAGGGGCTGGGGCTGGCCATGGCTGAGGGAATGGCATCCGCTGGTGCCAACATAGCGATCGTTAACCGGAATGAAGAAGAGGGCAATGCTGCAGCTGAGAAGATCATTGACCAATATGGGGTAGAAGCTATTGCCATCTCCGGGAATGTTACCGAGGAGAATGACATGAATGATATGGCCAAACAGGTGATGGATAAGTGGGGGCGGATTGATGTACTCATCAACAGTGCCGGAATCAATATCCGGGGAGCTATTGATGAATTGACATCAGACGATTTTAATAAAGTGATGGACGTCAATGTCAACGGGACCTGGTTGGCTTGTAAAGCA
This sequence comes from Bacteroidia bacterium, assembly GCA_030433135.1. Taxonomy (GTDB): domain Bacteria; phylum Bacteroidota; class Bacteroidia; order Chitinophagales; family Saprospiraceae; genus JABDMH01. The sequence continues at coordinate 5,772 of JAUILF010000368.1, forward strand.
GTTACACCTTATATGAAGGAAGCTAAAGATGGCCGTATCATTAACCTGGCCAGTACGTTGGGGTTGGTGGGACTTGCCAATCGAACACCGTACACTGCGAGTAAAGGAGCGGTAGTACAGATGACTCGTGCGCTGGGACTCGAACTGGCACCATTCAACATCAATGTCAATGCCATCTGCCCCGGGCCATTTCTTACCGAAATGAATATTCCAATTGCAGGAACACCGGAGGCTAAAAACTTTATTGTGGGGGCAACTGCCCTGGCACGTTGGGGTGAATTAAAGGAGATTCAGGGAGCCGCTTTATTCCTGGCCAGTGATGCAGCCACTTACATGGTCGGTGGTATGTTGGCAGTAGATGGCGGCTGGACGGCGAAGTAGTA
>JAUILF010000369.1 GCA_030433135.1 Bacteroidia bacterium
AAAGTGCTTATGTGCCCGTATTTGCAGCATATTTGGCTCGTAATAGAAAGACCTAATGCATAGTCCGGGTTATATCCTGTAATATTGTACTATGAAGTTTGATGACGAGGTAATTCGATGAGATTCTGGCAATCCATAGTAACCAGGTCCGCCCTTTTCTTTACCATGATATTGGTCACCTCCATACTTATCTCAGGGTTGCTGGTGTTTCGCCGGGCTTCCAGGGTCATTACTGAAAACACTCAGGAACAACTTGCATATTCATCTGAACTGGCAGAACAGGGATTTTATGGGATGTTACGTGAAGTGTCGAATGATATTTCAGTCATTATATCCAGTGTCGCCCTCAAAAAATTCATGGATCAGAATAGCAGTGATCATGAAGCCGAGGTCAATGAATTATTTAGTATCCTGCTTGAGAATAAGCCGTCCTATTTCCAGATACGTTTGATTGATACCGGTGGAAAGGAAGTCATTCGTTTTAATAAGGACATTGACGGTGTCACCAAGACACCTCCGGATAGCCTACAGGACAAAGGGTTGCGTGAGTACTTCCGGGAAGCGATTAATACCGGAAGGGGACAATTTTATTATTCAAGGATTAATCTGAATGAGGAAAGAGGCGTCATCAGCGATCCTCAAAGAGCCACACTCAGGGCTGCCACAACGGTGTACGACAATACTGGACGTAAATTCGGGATCGTAGTAATCAATGTGGATTTAGCGGGTTACTATGAAGAGCTGGACAGAATAGCGAAGACAGGACCCAACTTTTACCTTGTTGATTCCAGGGGGCAATACCTCTATCACCGACAGGACGAAAAGATGTTTGGTGAACAAAGGAATACCGGACATCGGATCGGTAATGAATTTCAAACCAGTATACAGGTTATATCTGCCAATATCGATCATTTTGGAGAAGTCCCGGGTACTAACGGACAAGATCATCTGATTTATGTGAGACGATTATCCTATCCCCGTGGTCAGCAGAACGTGTACCTGATCAGTGAGGTGGATGAAGGTTATTTATTTTCTGCAGCCAGGCAGGTGCGAAAAGAGAGTTTTACGATTCTCCTTGCCGTTTGTGCTGTAAGTCTGTTGCTTGTGTTTTTGTTTGCACGTATTTTTTCAGCCAGGATTAACCAAATTACCAAAGCTATTGTTCAGTTTGACGAAAACTCGGAAAGCCAACTTTCTCTTCCACTTGAACGAACTGATGAGATCGGTATGTTGGCAAGGAGTTTCGATCGGATGAGACAAAAGATCGATCAGCATGTACATGATCTTAATCTTGCCCTTTCCAATGAGAAGAGAGCCACCATTCAAAAGGATGAGTTTTTGCAGAACATGAGTCATGAATTAAGGACGCCATTGCATACGATCAATGGGCTGACACAACTCCTGGAGAAAAATGATCCTTTGCCGGGACAAATTCCCATCATACGATCATTGCAAAGGAGTGCGCGCATGCTTTCAGGGTTGGTGTCTGACATCCTGGACCACCAAAAACTTACGGAAGGTCAGGTTCAGATAGAAGTCAAGGCTGTGGATGTTGCTAAGTTACTGGAAGAAATATATGGAAACTACCAATTTGATGCGTTGAGAAAGGGACTTGATTTTAGTTGTAATATTGATGAAAACCTTAAAGGAAAAACCTTTCTGTCTGATCCATTGCGTCTTTCTCAAATCATTATGAACCTGGTAGTAAATGCAATAAAATTCACCGAAGAAGGAAGGGTTGTCATCCATGCCCGCAAAGTTCAGGTAAATGATCCGATGCTTGAAATAATGGTTGAGGATACTGGCATTGGTATCGAGGATACTAATTTGGAGAAAATTAACGAGCGCTTTTTCCAGGAAATAAATAATGATTATTCAGGCAGACAGGGATATGGTTTGGGATTATCTATTGTCAGGCACCTGGTGGCCTTATTTGGCGGCACCTTCAATGCTCAGTCAGAAAAGTCAAAGGGCTCTGTTTTTACCGTGCGAATTCCTCTGATAGAGACCCATATAAATGCGGATGATAAACAGACACATTCCGGACGAGAAAAGCTTCCTGACTTTCAAGGCGAATATCATATAGCTCATATAGATGATGATCCATCATCACTTGATCTTCTTCAATTTAATCTTTCCCGGACAAATGTATCCGTCCATTCGTTTAAATCATTTTCTGACTTCGCAAGGTATATTTCGAGTAATTCAATTGATTTGTTGATATCTGATTTGATGGTTGGAGACTATATTCTGGATGACGATCTTGAAAAATATACTGAGGAAGGTAATACTCCGGTAATTATTGTATCTGCTTCAGAAATGGAGAGAATGCTTGAAATAAGTAGTCATGTTTTTCAAAAGCCGTTTGATACGTCACTCCTGGTAGATAAAGTGAACCGGATATTAGGTCGTAGTGAATATGATAATCCCGATTTTGAAAGTATCAGAAAAAATTATGATTATAACCCGGACCGTGTTAATAAAGTGTTGAGCATATTGGAAACTGAAATAAAAAACTATCTGGATATTTTAGATGGATCTGCATCCAGTTATGGCATTGATGAATATAGGTCGGTCGCTCACAAAGCGGTGACACATGCCAGAGATCTTAAGATGAACGAGGCAGCTTCTATCTTGTCTGAGGAAAACAAAATGCCTTCACCGGAAAGGCTGGATTTTCTTCGTAACGACTTGTTGTATTGTCTTTGCTGTATAAGGGTGGAAAAATTATCTGGTGCTTTGACGCAATAGGGGTTTAATCAGGTCAAGGCACTTAGAAGGAGCATAGCCATTTCCGCTTTTTTGTTTGGGAAAACTGGGACCTGACTGATAAATAACGAAGACAGAAAAGAACTATAATGAATTTTGTGTCAGAGTGCTAGTCAAGTAAATTGATCTTTTCCAGCAATTTTTTCTCGTAGGTATTACTGACGGGGATTTCGGTTTCTCCAATTTTCACCATATTTACCAGTATCACATCGACTTTGTTGATATTTACAATGTACGATCGATGGACCCTCTGAAAAAAGGATGGCAGTTTCCCCTGTAAGACTTTTAATGTCATGAGTATCAACACTCTCCTGTTATGCATCACTACAGAAATATAGTTTGCCTCTGCCTTGAAGTACAACACTTCATTAAGTGAAATTTTTACCAGCTTGTTGCCTTCTTTAACAAAAATCTGATCGTGCAGGGAGCGCAGGCTGGAGATGTATCTTTCTGCTTTGCGTATACTTTGATAGAATCTTTCGAAATCCAATGGCTTTACCAGAAAATCGACGACCTGCTCATAATTGTAGGTCTTAGCTGCAAAATCAGTGTGAGATGTGACCATAACAACAGCGGTGTCAGCCGGAACTACTTCAAGTATTTCCTGCCCGTTTATATCAGGAAGGTTATAGTCTAGGAAAATAATTTCAAACGCATTCTGGTTGAGGAGGTTAATGGATTCAAACCCTGAGTTAGTAACAGTAGTACTTCTGATCTCATCGGTTTTGGAACAGAAATGCTTTAAAAGATCACATATGAGTTCATCGTCATCTACAATCAGGCAATGCATATAGAAGTCTTATGCTTTCGGTCATTGATGTCAGAATACTGACTTAGTTCACATGAAGTTATAAAACTAGCTGAAATGAAGAGCCACTTCCGATTTAACGATTTGACCGGGATGATGTGGAAGGATAGTCACCTGAGTCAAAGTTGCAACAGAGATGCTTAGCTCACAGGATCTGTTTACCCCGGATTATTCATTGGGGTTTCGTTATGAGAGTCAAATAAGCAATAAAGACGGGGGCTCCAAGTGCTTTTTGACTCATGACCGAATGATCTCGCAGAGTCGAGTACGACAGTACTCGAAATGAGGGAACCGCGAAAGCGGGTGGGTAGGCGATGGTTACCATTATAGCCTGTCCCGCACTCCGTGCGGGAGCCCCGACTCCTCGGGGTCAAAAAGTGCTTATGTGCCCGTATTTGCAGCATATTTGGCTCGTAATAGAAAGGCCTAATGCATACTCCGGGTTTACCTCTGTGGTTCTTCCATAGCGGGAGCGGGCAGGTAGGGTGACATCAAATGTATATTATCGGTTAAGCCTATTCCGGATCTATGGTGCGATAGGCCTGGAGTGTTATCTCCTCACCTTTTTTACCAGGCTGGCTGGTTCTGTGCTCCAGTCCGACAAAGCCCCTGTATCCCTTGTCGTAAATATGTTGAAGCACTTTTTTGTAATTGATCTCTCCGGATAAAGGTTCGTTACGACCCGGTGTGTCACCCATCTGAAAATATTGGATTTCGTCCCAGGCATGGTCGATGGTAGGCAAAAGGTTTCCCTCCTCTATTTGTAAGTGGTAGATATCACAGAGGACTTTGACACTGGGGCTTCCAACCGCTTTGGCCAGGGAGTATGCTTGTGGAACCGTGCGTAAAAACATACCCGGATGATCGATTTTGGCATTCATAGGCTCCATGACCATGGTCAGGTCGTGTTTTTCATAGATGGTGGAGATCTCTTTCAACAATTCGATGGCATTGGCCATCTGGAAGTCGTAAGGTAATTTCTTGTCAGCCAGTCCGAGAACGTTATGTATAATCCTGGTGTTCATCCGTTTTGCGATGTCAACCGATGCCTTAACATCTTCAATGACAGCCTGTCGGAGTTCAGTATTGTTTCCGGCAAAAGTGGTTTCGGTAAAGGTCAATGTCCCTACGAATTGGCCAAATTCCATACCCAGCTTTTGCATCAATGCACTGATTTCTTCCTGCTCGGATGTACTCCGGTTTTTAAGCATGGTGCTTTCCCATGCTCTGAATCCGTGGTCGTATCCCCACTGTATCTGATCCAATGGATTATCCCCCGCGAGGTCTGCAAACAATCCAAAATCGGGCGAAAATTTCATATTAAAAGGACTTCTGTCCTGTTCCAGACTGGAGGTATATGACAGCGAACTTAGGGGGAGCATCGGGAGCAAACCAGCGTATTGTAAAATTTGTCTTCGTTTCATATTCAATAGATTAAGTCTTCTCCCATGAGGAATGCTATCAGATCAGCTAACTCCTCTTCTGTCAACTGATCTGCCAGGCCCTGAGGCATTAATGAAAGATCAGAGGTCTTAATGCTTTGGATTTCTTCCTGCATAATTCTCACAGTAGTTTTCGGAGCTAATCCCAAATCTATATATCCCGGAGTTCGTTCGAGAATGATACCCCTGAAGAACTGATCATTGGTTCTGATTTCATAGGTTTCAAACTCACGTACAAAACTGACACTGGGATAGAGTATGGCTTCGAGAATATCATGCTCAGATCTATCTTTTTGGATAGATGTGAGGTCGGGGCCAAAACTATAGCCTTCATTTCCCATTGTATGACAGGTCCAGCAGGTAGCCTTTCCAAAATATAGCTCCCTTCCCCTGGCTTCATCTCCCTGGTCCAGTTGCTGTTCTATTTGATTGATCCGGGTCAGTCTGTTTTTATGAACAGCCTGTATCCTGCTAAGCAGTGGTTTGATTTGTTCCTGAACTTCCGGGGAATATTCAGCAAAGGCCTGAATGATCTGGTCTTCACTAAAGTGATCCAGGTTTTCAGCGTCTTCAAATTTGGCGATGAGTGCCCGACCGGCTTTATCGCTGTATGGGCCAGAGAAAGCCATGAGTAAACGGGGCAGGCTTGACAAGTCTGCACCGGGCAAATATTCAGTAGCCAACAGTTCAACCTGCTGCCGGGTCAATGGTGTAGATGACAACGAGTTTAGAGCCTGTTGAGAAAGAGCTGCTGAAGGGTTACCTGTTAACACATCGAGAAGATAAGAGAAATGTTCTTCATCCATAGTATCATTTTCAAGGGTCAGAATGTCTATGGCCTTGATCCTGATGGTGGCTGGATAGGTGTCATCGCTAGCAAGTTTCTTCACGGCGTCATCAAGTTGATCAATTCTACGAGTTCTGATCAGGTCCAGTAGTTGGGAACTCAGATCAACATTGCCTGTCAAGAAGCAGAGGTGCCCGTCCCCCATATTTTTACCGAGTTTGGGAGTTTTACGGTCGGGGAAAGTGGAGGGTCGATTTATGAGATCCTTTACCAGAAACAGCAAAATGATCGCGAGAAATGGAACATGATCGATTCTTCTTTCATCACCACACTTCCCGATAC
>JAUILF010000370.1 GCA_030433135.1 Bacteroidia bacterium
TGTTCGTTGAGTCCAAGTGCTGAAGCAAAGAGATTTCTGGCATTCATCATGTCATCCAAGAAAAAGTAAGAGAGGGTTGTTTTTCAACCGAAAAAATGTTGTCCATAATCTATGGCCAAGTGCATAGGGCGGCAGCTGGAATTCTGCTGCATGTGACAAAATGACGCAGTGATTCCTTCACAAAATCAATAAATTTCTCTTGCAAAACGAACGGGTGTAGCACACCGTAAAAATGTTACAGACTCTCGTCGTGGAACATCACATTAAAGCAAAATGAGGAAACAACTTTTGATTACAGCGTTAAAACTAACAATTTTACCCTTTCTAATGGCACAGTGGTGCCACATGGCCACAGCACAGACAAGCCAGCCTACGGTTTCATTGAGTCGGACTACAGCAGTGAGGGGAACGCCGGTATCTATAATTCTGACTTCTAGTGAGATTAAAAAAGTTTCATCAATAGGTCTAAGTTTGAGCTACGATCCCCAGAAACTGCAATTTCAGAGCGTCAGACTGCTGGATCCGTACGACAAAACATCGACTCTTTTGATTAATACAGATGGTGAACGGAGGGGTTTGATTGGACTCAGTTTTGGGGGCCTTTTTTCAGATATTGATCTTGGTGTTTCAGCTGATTTGATTGAGTTTACATTCGATGTGGCTATCGACAGCCCAGAGGGTGTGACGCCGGTCATTCTTAACGATTCTGTGGTGCCAAGCCTTGTCCTGGACGAAAATCTAGCCGTTGTTCAATCAGATTTCATAGACGGATCAGTCAACATTATTAAAAGTCCGGTGGCTGTAAACGATTCATTCCGGCTTCTCGAGGACGGTGTGATCGAAGTGAATATAGTTGCAAACGATATCTACGGATCTTTGGATTTCACTGAGGTTGAAATTGTATCCCTGCCAACAAGGGGTATATTAATACAGGCAGATAGCGGTATTTATAATTATGCGCCAAACGCTGATTATAACGGCAGGGACAGTTTCCTGTATCGGCTCAAATCGGTCGGGAGTGAATCCAATACTGCCACTGTGGAATTCACCATAGTTTCGATAAACGATCCGGTAACCTTCAGCGGGCCCTCAGACTATGTCATTGATGAAGATACCACATTGGATTTTATCATTGGTGCCGTTGATAATGCAGATGGTCTGACGTCCGGAAATAATTATATCGTTGAGAAATATCCATCCAATGGCACCCTTTCGGTTAATCCTGCAACCGGTCGATCTACTTACACTCCGGGTGTCCACTATAACGGCGATGATGAGTTCACCATAAGGGTCCTGGATGATGACGGCTTCTCACAATTAAGAGCTTACAGTGTAATAATCTCGCCAGTCAATGACCCTACTGTCTTCGGAGGCGATATCCAAATTACCACACCTGAAGATATTCCATATTCTGGTCTGATTACAGCTGCCGATCCGGATGGCCTGACTGGTGAAAGTATTTTTCAGGTAACTTCCGGGCCATCATTAGGAAATCTTGATCTTAACTCTTTGAATGGTTCATACACATATACACCAAATCAGAATTTGAATGGTAATGACCGTTTCATTTTGTCTGTCACGGATGATGCTGGTGGTGTCAGTGACATTGAAGTAAGAATAGAAATCTCAGCTGTTAATGATCCATTAGTGCTTTTGTCGGAGTCTGATTACTCTCTGGATGAAGATACTGTCCTGATAGAAAGAATTGTTGCTGCCGATTTTGCCGATGGGATTGACGAGCAGGATTATGCTTCAGTGAGAAAAGAGCCCCTATTTGGTTCGTTGGTCATGCAGAGAGACGGAAATTTTACATACACACCCAACTCAAATTACAGCGGGAGAGATTCTTTCGATATATTTATTACTGACCTGAGCGGTTTCTTAGAAACTATCACAATAAATCTGACTATTAGGCCTGTTGATGATCCTGTTGTTGTGCTGGGCCCTCTGGTATTACAGGTTACCGAAGATGTATCCAGACAGAGTAATTTAAACGCCGTGGATGACGCCGATGGCCTGACTTCCAAAAATGTTTACTCTATATTAAAAAACGGAGATCTTGGGCAGGTAACCATTGACCAGCAAACAGGGCGGTATGTTTACCGTCCACTGCCTGACATGCATGGCGACGATGTATTTTCTATTATTGTAACTGATGACTTTGGCTTTACAGCTGTGTTTGATGTAAACGTTACTATAAATCCCACGAATGATTCCGCCGTCTGGAATTATGACCCTCTAGCCGCCTTGCAACTTGAGGAGGACAGAAGCTTGATTATAATACCATTCCCCCTCAGTGACCCTGACGGAATCCCGACCCCTGTTAACGTAGAATCTAATATACTGCCTGAGAATGGACAAATCCAGGAATCTGTGGTTGACGGGATTAAAAATTATATATATACACCAAAACAGGATTATGCCGGTTCTGATCGGATCGGATTCAGATTTTTCGACAATGAAGGATTTGAAGAAAAGATCACCCTTCAGCTACAGATTAATCCGGTTGATGACCCGATGACTGTAGTAGGTGATCTTAGTTTCACAACTCAGGAGGATCGAGGCTACTTCGGGCGTATATCTGCAACTGATGATGCTGACGGTTTAAACGATGGAAGTTATTTCACCTTACATACGCCATCAGTCAGTGGGTCGGTCACAATAGACATTAGATCCGGTATATACGATTATATTCCAAACAGAAACTTTAATGGTGAAGATAGTTTTGTTATAGCCATTCAGGATGACCAGGGGTTCATATTTCTCCAAAACATAACCGGCGTGGTCACCCCTGTCGCGGACCCGCCGAATGCTGTCAGAGATAATTACGATCTGGTAGAAGGCACAATATATACAGCAGGCATGCTTACTTCTCTGTTGTCAAATGATACATCACCGGACGACCTAGCTATCAAAGCAAGGCCGTCCACATTGACGACTTCTCTGGGTGCTCTCGTCACTATCCTTGAAAATGGAAGTTTTTCTTACGACCCTACTAATGTTCCCGAGCTGAATCAAATGAGTCTGGGAGATGTTTTTGTAGATACATTTGAGTATACTGTTGTCGACAGCAATAATGCTACAAGTAATGCACAGGCCAGCCTGAGGATAACAGGTGTTGACTACGAGTCAGATATTGCCGGTATCAAGGTCAATGGTGTGGATTTCCCGGATAACAAGGTCAGTCTTATTGATTATCTTATAATCGGAGAATATATTACAGGGTTAAGAAAGATTGGGGATAATAAAGAACTCTTTCAAAGAGTGGACTCAAGTCCGCTGTCCACTTCCGGGGATGGTATCATTAATCTGGCCGACTGGGCGCAGGCCGCACGTTTCGTCATCGGCAGTAATTCGAGAAGACTTTTGGGCGGCCCAACCGAACCCAATGACAATCAGACTTCCGGCACTCAAACCGAAGTTCTAAGTGAAAAGGAGGGTATTTACGCTGCTGATAAAACTCTCAAAAGTGCACCTCTGAGGACTGCTGTCTCTTCAACACAGGAACTGGTGAATATCATTTGTGATTACGACCCAGAAACCTCAGTCTGTCATGTTCAGTTGATGCTCAATATCCCTGAAAATTTAACTGCGATGTCTTTTACGTTGAATTTTCCAAGCGCCCGAACGCGGCCTGTGGAGATTAATGAACTATTTCAGACTGAGCGTTATCCATTTTCTGTCTTTCTCAATGACCTAAATACTAATCGGGGAGATCTTGGTGTTCTTGTTTCAGCATCAATTCCTGGAAGGGCCATACCCGCTGGAGTCTACAATATTCTGTCACTTACAACATTTCCTTCACCATTCGACATAATTAATGGCAACTTCTTCGTTGACTCAAGCTTGGTGGAAAAGTCAGCTTACACATCTGAATATGCCCCTTTGAATTTCAGTTACTCTATACAAACACAGAATTTTCAACAACCTGCTAATTTCTCGGAATGGATAGCATATTATATCAATCAGGATTCATATCTCAACGAATTCTCCCTTCCTGACGATGATCCTGATGGCGATGGTTTTGATAACATAATTGAGTATCAGTTAGGGTTCGATCCAACGGTTAAAGATTCAATATCCCCAACGTTGTTTGAGCATAATGGAGTCGTTAAATTAGGAATACAATTAGGATCAATAAGTGCAATTGCAGGCGATAAAATAAAAGTAATAGAGTTTGATCCGGGCAATACAATCTCTCAGAAAGTGCTTGATACACCACTAATCCAATCAGAACAGGGAGTATTCATTGATTTACCAATGGACTCGGAATATGGGTTTTTCAGAATTATTCTGGAGTAAAACTCTCAAGAAATCCTTGACGGTGTAACACACCGTGTTATTATCCACTTGCTGTCCCGGTTGGACAGCTTTCAAATTGAATCCTACGTGTGTTATCACACGGCCTCTACCTAACCTTCTAAAAAGGTTCCCCTGCTATGAAAATAGCAGGGTTTTTTTATGGCTCGCAGGTTTGGCAAAGAACAGTGGCGAAAATTATTCCAGGTCCTATAATACATTGATTCGAGATTACCATCATTTACAATAGTAATCATCAGAATAAAATAGAAGCCCAACAGCGCTTCCCGGGATGCCCCCCATTCTAAGGGAGGCTTGTCTCGTACAGTAGGATATTGACGGGAAAAAATAAAAAAAATACCAGGATACTGAGCTCAGGCGGTTGTTACCATCAGTAAAAAATTCCCGCTTGAACTTTACATCGATAAAAGTATTGAAATTGCGTAATAATTGTTCAAACGCTGAGCTTTTTTCAATCAGCACTGTGCTGCTTTATTTCATTTTATGCCTGGTCTTATCAATAATTCTGCAGATCGATATTATTTGCACTTCGTTTTGTTCAAGCCTTATTCTTCCTTGAGTTCCTTCAATTTCAAAAAGACATAAGTAGTTGACAGAAGAAAAGCCCAGGTTGCGTAAATTATTTATAGTGTTCATACACGTTATTCCAGACTGGAGCACATCGTCTATGACGAGTATCTGTTTTTCCTTTTCTATTCTGCCTATTGTTGACCATTCCGGATCTGTGGAAGTGCTGGATCTTTGTAGTGTCAGTATAGCGCAGTCCTTACCTGTCTCGTGGAACTGAGACATAACAGCAAGGAGTAAATAGTTCAAAAAAGGTTTAGCCGCGGCAATCTGATATGTATCAACTTGGAATAATCTGGTGATGAGAAACTCAGCCAGCGAATCAAGTGTCTGCCTTGTTGTCAATGCATATCTGCAGTCTATCGTCCATAAATGCCCGGGCTTATTGTCTTTTCTGCATGACCAGTGGAAAAATGATTCTTTCAGAATTTCACAAGGGTGTCCGGTTACCATCATATTATCCGATGAGTAAACATAAACAAACCGGTTTGGATCACAGGTCAACCATGCTTTGTGAGAGTAGCGGTATTTTTGAAATCCTCTGAGGATACCGGATATGATATTCAAACTGTTCTCCTGTTTAAAGCACTGGGTTGAACTCCAATCAGAATGGCACTCCTGACCCTGTGCTTGAGTTTAAAAAATTAAGAACTGCCTGCGGCAATGCACAGGCAGCTCAGGTTTTTTGCTTTTTGCGGATCAGGCCAGTTGGAGGTTGGTTTTCCTTAGACCCACAAAAGGTGTAACACACCGTATTTATCCAGCCAAGGAAAAACTTAAAAATTTTGATGGTTCATAAATTCAGCTCTGAACTTTCAAATTGTGTGTCGATAACGAAAATTCAGCGGGACCGTGACAACAACAATGGACTGACAGCTTAGACAAATTGTAGACGCATGCTCGGGCGTTTGGGACCTTCTTGCGGCCCCTCCTCCAGTTACTCTTATAAGGATGCTTGGGGAATAGGAGCCGCGGCAACTCAACCAGGACCAGTTTCTGATTGAGAGCAGGATCATGGCTCACCTTCGGAAGACGAACCCATCGTGGTCGACGCCAGACAGATCACCCACGTCCCGGGGAAGTACATTGTCGCGTCTGACGGACCTCAGCCAGTCAGTTCTCCATTGACAGCACGGTGGTCTGCAGATAAGGCAAAAAAATGGTTCTTCGCTGTTTACTGTGGGTTGATTTTTGGCACTGCCG
>JAUILF010000011.1 GCA_030433135.1 Bacteroidia bacterium
TTTAAAAATCTCGACCCGATCAGGAGGTCAATTTTGGTACCGTGGATTCCATTGATCAGATTGACAAGATCCAGTGGACTGCTTTGCTGATCAGCATCTATGGTAGCAATGTATTTGGCACCTTGCTCCACACTGAAGAGAATACCGGTCATGGTCGATGCACCGGGGCCAAGATTGGCAATATGTGTCAACACCTGTACTCCCTTTTTTTCCCCTGCAATCACACTGGTATCATCACTACTGCCATCATCTACCACGACAATATTGTAGAGACCCTGCTCATGCAGGCCATCTATAACGGAGCCAATTCGTTGAGATTCATTCAGGGCTGGTATCACCACATAAATGTGCCGCAGGTCAGCGCCTGTCAGACTTCGTGCCGGGGTGAGGGTCTTGCTTTGCATTAGTTATGATTAGCAAAGTACCTATCGAAAAAAGGCAAATTTAAGATAATTTTCACTTTATTGCACGCCTTATATGAAAACTGATTTTTATATATAGGGTCATGTTTTAGAAACCTTTCAATATCTTTACCAGGTTAAGAACGGCCGCATATATAATCATCAGACACCAAGTTGATTAAGGTTGAACGTTTTTGACCATAGAAGTAAGTGAAAATGTGATGTTAGAGAAACTACTGGGACCGGCATTGGCAAGATTGCCGGAAAACAACAGACTGGAGAGGATCTGGAAGTTAGCACAGATTGACTTCAAGCGCAGGTACTACAACGACCGGTTAGGACTATTGTGGGCACTGATCAATCCCTTGTTTCGTATTTGCATATACTATATTGTTTTTAGCCAAATCTTTCGAAGCAGGGAAGAGAATTTTGTGCTCTTTCTCTTTAGTGGCATCCTGATTTATGGAGTATTCCAGGAAGTGACCAAAGGTGGTATGTCGGTCGTCAGATCCAAGAGGTACCTGATTGAAAACATTCAGTTTGAAAAACTAGACCTCTTTATATCCCAGGCGATCAGCGTCTTCCTGGGGTTTTCGTTCAACATGGTGATATTCTTTATTGCAGCCGTGTCTCTGGATGCCAACCTCAATCAATATATCGTCTTTTTTATCCCGGTTTTGATTACGTTGTTTCTGACCTCCATGGCCGTAGCCATGATCCTGGCCACAGTGGTGCTGTATGTAGATGATATCCGGCACCTCTGGGATATGATCCTGTTTTTGGGTTTCTGGACTTCGGGTATTCTCTACAGTGTGGACAAAATTGTCGAAATTTTTCCAGCGTTCCTATACATAAATCCTTTTCTCGGAATTCTGAAGAATGCACGGGCTGCTATTGTCTATGGCACCCCACCCGACTACTTTATGATGACTTATAATTTTCTATTCAGTCTTGTGCTCATGATTTTTGCGGTCTGGCTCTTCAATCGCAACGAACATATGATCCTGGAAAAATCCTGACACCATGGAAGAAAACGAAAAAGTAATCGAGGTCAGAGATCTGTCCAAGACCTTCTCCATCCGTGAAGAATCAGTTACTTCCATTCGCAATTTGATCCTGAACTTCAAGAGACTGAAGACCAAGAAACACCTGGTACATGCCCTGCGGGACATCAACTTCGATGTAAAAAAGGGGGAAATTGTGGGCATTATTGGACGCAATGGAAGTGGAAAATCCACCTTGCTTAACCTCATCATGGGTTCTTTGAAGCCGGATCCAGGCAGCACCATTGAGACCCGGGGGCGGATGATTCGCCTGGCACTGGGTATGGGGTTTGACCCCAATCTAAGTGCGCGCCACAACATTTATGTGAATGGAAGCATTCTGGGCCTCACCTTCAAGCAAATTGGTCACATTTTTTATGACATCATTGATTTTGCCGATTTAAGAGATTTTATAGATACTCCTTTGAAATTTTACTCCTCGGGCATGAAAAGCAGACTGGCTTTTGCCATTGCTGTCAATGCCAGAGCTGACATCTTCCTGATGGATGAATTTTTTGGGGGCGTTGGGGATGCCAGCTTCCAGGAAAAATCAAAGAAAGTCTTTGAAAGCGCCTTCCTGGATAAGCGTACCATCCTGTTTGTAAGTCACAGTCTCAAAAACATTGAAAAATTTAGTGACCGGGTATTGCTGATCAACAAAGGTGAGCAGCTCGCCTTCGGCAAGCCGAAAGAAGTGATCAAAGAGTACAATACCCTCATGAAGACGGTTAAGAATTGACGTTCTCGTATCGGCGAAAACAAATTCGCCGATACCGCCAGACATTATATCAATCCTCTCCGCTGTTTGTATTGCCTATTTGGCTCTCATGACGAAATCCCAATACATAACCTGGACAAGCCAGAACCAAACCACTATCACAAAAACATCAATTCCCGGGATATCAATTTAAGGAATAGTTAATATGTATATAATTGATTAACACGTAATTGTCCCCCTTGAGGGGGATTAAGGGGGTGGAATAGATGTCCTTCATTCCAACTTCAAGAATTTCGTTTTTCGAAAATCAAACCTAATACCTAATTCCTCGCTGACAAAGCTCTGCTCACTCCTAACCCCTAAAGGGGGATCACCCCACTTTTAACCAGGAAAGTGCAACATCAATTTAAGGATAGTAAATTTGTATACCGGCAGCAGGACCCAGCCAGGGTCCTATGTTTATAGCATTATTTGGGGTATAATCGACTGACCCTGAAGGGTTCACATGGATATTATGACTATTCCTTAAGGGACGATTCGACCCCTTAAGAGGCTACAACGTCTGCGTTGTCTGAAAGTTGAACTTTGACTTTCAAATCACGATTTATTTAATGTGAGTTCGAAGGTGCGACCAGCTACAGGTAGTTACAGACCTTTCAGGCCTGGCACTAAGGATCAACTGTATCGGCGAATTTGCATTCGCCGATCAAGAAACTACTGACATCCGCCCGGATCGATGACAATGCTTAAAGTACCCTGATGACCGATAGAAAAGCCCGGCTGCAGGTTAACTGTATTTCCGGCTATCAAATTCACCGAACTGTTGGTCATCACCTGACCAGAGGCCAGAATAGTCTGTGACGCAGCATAGGACCCGGATGGAATCGGGTTTTGGGTCAGGTAAATGTCGTTCGGGCAGTCTCCGGAACTTAAGGAGAATCCCCTGGCGCATGAGGAAGCCCCCCATCCACCACAGTATAAGGTCACCATAAATTCATATTGAATCCCTGTTTGCAGCTCCTCTACTACTTTTTCATTCGTGTAGGTTACACCCAGCGATTGCCATGCTCCGTTCCCTTGCCGATACTCCCAGAAGTAGGCACTGATACCATCTACCAAATCGCATTGCAGGGTCATGGAGTTTCCTCCGCCACCTGAAGCATGCAGCTGATCTATGGACGGTGTAGGACAAACGACATCCTCCGAAATACATGCGGCAAAATTATTGATCTTCTCCGCCACCTGGGGATGAAAACCCAGACTGAGATCAATACCATTGCCCGAACTGAGATGACAGTAACTCATGATGGTACCATCTACAGGAATAACTGGATTTGAAGGCTGGAAGCATGACCCGGGGGTGCCTTCGTTTTCATGTAAATAAACATTGCCGCAATCATCAATCTGACCGCCACTCCAGGAGCAGGCATGCGTATGCGGCGAACTCATATTATGGCCCAGTTCATGGGCTAACACATTAACGGACCATGAATAGATATTTAAATTAGAACTATATGAAGTTGAAATATTGCTAAATCCGTGAATGGCACTACCGGAACCCGAGCAGGAAGGTAACACAGCGATACCTCCCAGTCCACTACCTGATGTAGAAACAAGATGGGCAATCCTTCCATGGTACGAAGCCGACTCGCATTGAAATGCATTAAGGACATCAATGGAATTATCGGCAAGATTGACATTGAAGGGATCCTGAGATGTCCATATTTTTATCTCGGACAGGGTTAATTGTGGCCCTTCATTGGGACCACCAGCATCAGCAAAAATGCCTGCAACCACATTAAACAAACCGGTGATATAATTTGTGACACCCGAAACCGAGCTACCCTTATGGAGGTAAGTCTGATAGTCGCACTCAAGATAAATATCAACCGAGCCACTGCTTCTTTTCACCGACTGCCTTCGGTCTTCCTTCTTCACATGAGGAAGACGCTCAATTACTTCATCACTTGTTGCACACTCAAAAAGAGGGAGATGATCAACGTCTGTAAGGCGATACAGAACATACTCGACTGGACCTCTTCTACCGGGATCAGATAACAATTCGATGTTATATTGCTGGCCTCTATGGACATAAACACCAGCAAAAGATTCGTCACTTACAGAGAAAGCGACCATTCCCGAGTCACCCTCAATCTTTCCGTAGTAATGCTTGATATTTTGTGTGAGATGGGTATAGTCAGTACCCGTTTCGTCGACAATTCTAAAGGATGGCGTATAGATATCTTTCTCTCGCACTGTCGCCACTATTTGCTCACCATTCATCTGTGGCAGCATCACCCTCATTTCCTCCCGTGCATCCTCAGTCAGTTGAGTTCCGTCAATATTCAGTTTAAGAAAAGCGGCATCAGTCAATCCGAGTTCCTTCAGTGATTGAGACCTCGAAAATTCTTCGGTAGGAGGACTTACACTAAATAACTGAATGGCAGTTTGCCCATTGAGCACATTACAGGTCCATAGGGCAAAGCACAGGCAGATACCTGCTTGTAGAGTAGCATTTTTTCTCATGGTCTAGTCTGTTGGTCATACTAAATCCGCAATTAGCAATACGGTTCGGGGATAACCAGCGAAGCTTATACCATGAAGTGTCCGGGGGGATACCAGGGGGAACGTGGATACAAGCTTACAGACTTACACTCCTAAAATAATGCCAGAAGCATTCTCCTTCGTAATTATCCAACAGCCCTTAACTTATAGAGCCCTGATAATCAATCATCTGACCACATTTCCAGAAAACCATAAGACCAGAAAACCATAAGACCACAACACCATTTTTCGTCACTGCCCACCGTAACTATCAAAGGCAGAGGCATTGCGGCGAACAAAAACTCTCCAGAATCTCTTCAGGTCATAGCCCAGAAAGAAAGTCTGCTGCCTCAGGATTTGCCAGGAAGAACGAGGTTTGATTTTTTGGAAAAAAGCTCTTCGAGCTCGTTTGATCTCCTTTCGGTTGCTCCAGGTGGATTTCCAACCATAAAACATGATGCGCATATATTTAAACCTCAGGAAAACCAGGTTTAATATGATGAGAATCACCGCCTTCAACACTATAAAAGGAAGATTTAGCATCATGACCGTCAACGGCATCAACTTGAAATACGAATACCAGATATATCTCTGTATCATGGCCGGATAGCGCTCATCAAAAACTTTTCCTATCGATCTTCCGACCTTATGATAGACCACGGCATCCGGCGCATACATGCATCTATACCCGGCTACGTAAGCACGAACTCCAAGTTCCGCATCTTCATAGCCGGTACTGAAATAAGGATCAAACAATCCCAGGTGCCTGATTAGTCTGGTGGAGTATAAGGTACCCGCAGCACAACTCCCCATGTTTTCAGATATCCGGTTATAATCATCAGTATTTCCCGCGTGTGCGATGGGAATAATCTCACCGGTATTTAGCATCTGATGTCCAATATTGTCTAGCCGCTTTTTGTCAAAGTAGTTCACCAATTTGCTGGATACGACTTCTGCATTATGATCCTGGGCAACTTGTACAAGTGACTCGAGCCAAGGCTTGTCGACCACGGTATCGTTGTTTAGCAGAGCAACATACTCGTAGCCTTTGTCCAGGATTTTTTCTACTACCAGGTTATTGCCTTTTGCAAAGCCCAGGTTCTCAGGACTTCTGATGATGTGAACCCTGGTCTCATCCTTAAAATGAGCTTTCAGGACATCTGCATCATTACCAGCTGATCCGTTATCAAGTAGATAAATATCAAAGCCGGAATACTCCATCTTCAACACAGATTCGATGCACTCCTTGCTGTCTTCTACCCCATTCCAGTTGACTATGATGATTGGTATTTGCAATGATTCCGGATTAGCCTGCTAAGGTAGAAATTGTCAGTATAATTGATCTTTGCATTCTGAAAACTGCGTGGGACACTCTTCTCCTTCGTTTCCAGCGGGGCCACTGACGCACTGACGCCCGATGGGGACAGCATCGAGTGGTCAGCATCACTGGAAAAACTTTTTGATAGTACTTGATGGTGACCTTTCAGGCCACCATCTTTGACACAATTCAAATGGGGCGTTGCCCCATTCTTTTAGGTCCAGACCTTTCAGGCCTGGCAATTAAAAAGGCATTGCATCAATCCTCTCCGCTGTAGGAAGTTTGCAACTTCAAGCCCAATATCGTTGCCGTCATAACCAGGTCAGGCCGTACTATCTAGCACCCCAACCATTTGCAAATGTAGTTCTCATGGATTTATAAAGGGCTTGGTACCAATAGTCTAATCCAAAATGCCAGCTCTAATAACCATACAGAATTCAAGGGTGTGTCACTCCTTCATGCTAACAAATTACAACTACGCCCCGATGGGGCTTGACTTTTTTGTCCTTCTTTACCTGCCACTTCCGTGGCAGGCGAGAACAATACGCCTCGCTGAGGCTCCTGACCTTAGCAGGGAACATGCATCAGGTTCTCTATTACCGCCTGGCGGCCAGACAGGCCCGCCTTTATTGCCTATTTGGCTCTCATGACAAAATCCCAATATAATCCCGGTTAAACGGAACCCGGCAGGATTTCAACTTAATTCTTTCAGTGCCGGGCATTATGATCAGGAATTCTTGGATCAAATAGTTGGCCTTTTCATTTACTTTCACTGCTAAGCCTGAAGGGCTTAGTCCTAATAACCCAAAGCGCAGCTTTGGGAACAAGTACATCAACCCTGAGCCCTGTAAGGGCGTGTTCCTTTCTCGATTATGGTAGTCGCTAAACAAATCTAAAAAGTAACCAAAAACCACAAGCGAGAAGAAAGAAGAAAATAAAATTCTGCCAAATTCTGAGAATCTGATATACCTTGAGAGTCAGGATGTTGCCTTGTATCCCATACTCTCAATATTTGAATCTCATGGGGTTCAATTCGATAGAAAATCTTATAGTCTCTTACAACCTTCGAGAATACATTGAGATAGTTGGTTCGTGTACCAATTTTAGGAAAGGTTGCAAGAAGTTTGGCAGATTCATTGAAGAGTTCGTCAAGCCTGTCAGCGTAATCAGATGACTGGTTTCGTTCGGTCCAATACTCATAAATTTCTGTCCGGTCCATAATAGATCGCCCAGTCCACTTTACTTTCTTAGCCATTCTCTAACCAATCGACTTGCTTCTGAACTCGAATGAAGGTTACCCGCTTCAGCATCGGCTATGCCATGATCTATGGCGTGTTTTTCAGGTTTGGTCAATTCGTCCATATGTTCAATCTTATGTTCGAGCTCGACAGCCTGCAATAACTCACTCAAAAGCTGAGGATCATTGATATCATTAATCAGTTCCTTAATTCTTTCCTTTACGTTCATATCTTTAAAGTTAGATATTTAGCGAGAATGTTGATGACTTCATCAAGTTCTTATTTTTTCCCTGGCAAAACACCAAACAATCGATATACCTCAGATATCTCATCCAGCATCTTTCCCGGTGAAAAATCCGCAGCACCTACTTTCGCAACATTCGTACAGAGAGCGTTGTAATTACTTCTGAATGCATCGATCGCTACTGAAAGTGTATTCAGATCAAAACTGTGCACTACCTCCCCTAAGGTCTGTTGGCTTACATAATCTGACATGGCAATAGAACTACTTATAATCACCGGTTTGGCTGCGGCCAATGATTCAACCAGTGAATGAGGATAGTCCTTTACCAGCTCGGGAAATTTTGAGAGCAGAACTGTACCATGTGCCCTTTGCAGGTACCTGTTTATATCTACCCGCTCGTTAATCACTTCTACCCTGTCTCCCACGCCCCTTTTCCTGATGCGAATCATGAGATCCTCGCACATCAATCCCCTCCAAAGAAATATCAACCGAAGATTTTTGTCTTTTCTCGCCAGATCAAGTAGCATATCCACACCCTTGGTCACAAACTGTGACTTCTCCCATGGTGCCGAAGCCATCAGGAGGGTCAAATCCTGGTCCAGGGGTTTTTCAGATGGAAGAATCTTGCCGGTATCAACACCCGTTCTGATGACTTTAAAATGTTGAAACCCCCAATCAGCAAGCCTGGCTCCATCACGTTCATTACCTACGATGATATAATCCAACTTCTTCAACTTATCCAGGTAAAGACCTCGTCGCTGAGGCAAACCTGCCTGTACTGTTGCAATAATAGGATTACTCAATCTCCGAAAGATCGAATAGTATTTCAAACTGGGTATGAAGACATGGTTTAACCTGGTACGCTGCTGATATTTTCTCAATTCATGTAGGACATGCCACCCGTAAAGGGCCCGCGGTATATGGCTTGATGGATTTCGCAACGGGTAAAGGCTGAGCTCCATGCCACCAAATTTTTGCCTGAGTAGCGCAGTTTCCTGAAAGGTAGCATCGGTTTGATACACTTTGGGGGGAGGGGCCGTATGTAGATACAATACTGACAAAATATCTTACTCAATGATGAAAGTCTACCAAGATAAGTACTTCTTCAATCCCCTGAAAACTGTAAATCCTAGACAGACTCACAGAAAGTACCTGTTTTGATTACCAAATATCCCTGAGAGGCCATGATAAACGGCTAACCTGGTGGCACGGGCTGATGGCCATTTGCCACTAAGAAGGAAGGAAACATATTGCCTGGCAGCTCTTATGGTCCATTGTCGACAAAGTGATGTCCGTTTATCTGAATGGTGCTTTTTGACATGAAGAAACCTGTTTCTGAAATTGTAGTAAAGGTAAAGGGACGACCTCCTTGCTGTTGAATCATCTGAAATATCATGCTCAGCTAATACCCTGGAATCTACCTTGATCTTATACCCGGCCATCCTGGCTCTTTGACAAAAATCAGCAATCTCACCACTGAAAAAATAAGCTTCATCCAGCAATCCAACCCGGTTGATCAGTGTAGATTGGAAAAGAAAGCTCATACCGGGAACATAGTATACATCAACCAGGCCATTTGAATTCTGTTGTCCACTTGAGGTTTGCCTGGTATTTAAATACAGACCCGGATCCTTACCGCCTCTAAGATACTCTTCCCTACCCTTGCGCTTTTCACATACCACCGGCCCCACTACTCCAGTTTCGGTATCATCCTGCAGATTGGAAAGTAGAGTAATCACTGCCGATTCTTCAATAGATGCATCTGTGTTAAGTAACAGTATGTACTTGTAATCAAGACTGACGAGATGCTGAATTCCCACGTTATTACCACCCGCAAATCCCAGATTCTCGTCATTCCGAATCAAAGAATCTTGTGGAAGGGCCCCAATGAGTCTCTGCCGGTCACGTTCATCAGAAGCATTATCCACCACAATCAGATGGGGTTTCAAGGTACTCCATTGTTGCAAATCCAGAAACTTTTTGATCGTCTGATCTGAGTCATTCCAATTGAGCAGGACGACACCCAATTTTCCCTGCAAACTCTCCAGTGTTCCCATACCTGATCCCATGAGGTTAAAGGTAAGGTTTAGGGGTTGAGATGTCTAGGAGACCGTTGAAAAACCCATCTCGCGCTGAAGTATCAAAAAAACATTTATATCTTCCTATAATGCCAGCCGCTCTCCTTGCGCCTGACATCGTTGATTCTCAGTCAGATACAAACTCGGTATCTTTCTTCGGCTCGCCTTGTCAGGCACAACGATTTACGGCTGCAGCATCAACCTGAGTTTATCAACAGTCTCCTAGGGGTTGAGAAACTTTATGAGAGAGTATATAAATAATGCATCCGTTCCTACCACTGAGGCCACCCATGCAGTTCGCAGTCCTCAGCTCCCAGTCTTCAGAACTCAGAGGCAGCTCTTCGTTGCTTACCCGCAGTAGCTCTAACTCGGGTTTAGGTGTTGAGACGTTGAAAGTATAAGTATTGAAAAACCAAACTCAAGGGGAATCAACCCACTTTTAACCAGGAAAGTGCAGCATCAATTTAAGGAATAAGAAATATGTATCTTTCTGATTAACTGACAATTGTCCCCCTTGAGGGGGATTAAGGGGGTGGAATACAAGGCACCTTCCAAGGCTCCAGAGGAGCCTGACCTTTGTAGCCCTTTGTATGGAATGTAACTGAAGCCCCAGCGGGGTGACACCTTGTTGGCATAGCTCGTCATGAAACCCAGTCAAGCCGTTGCCGGTGACATTGTCAGAATCACTGATAACACGGATTCTTGGGATTTCACTGATTTTGCCCCCTTCATTATTTGCCATTTCGTTTTAAACCTTAAACCCAGTCAAGCCGTTGTGGGCCAGCCTTAAACCTATCAACGAAGTCAAGCCATAGCGTGTAGGCATTTGCGTGGAAAAATTTTCCTGCCATAGCTGATCAACTAACACCCAATCTTATCGTATCTTTGCAATGTGCCTAGCCGGATATATGTCCTGGCAAAGCACACGGCACAATATTTGTGTTATTCCCACACCACCATCTGACTACAGTTTTATTGACCGGGAAATTCCCAGGTCTGGTACGAACATGCTCAATGCTAAAGGTTTTGACTTTACCAGGTAAGTGATCCTGGTGATCGAAACCTGATTGCTTTATGATGTTGTGTTACGAACCGATTGTTACAGATGAAGAAAGGATACTTTGCCTCAAACCTGACTTTACTATTGTTATGCATGGCCCGCCCATTGTACGGGTTGGACTTCGATGTGCCCGATAGTACCAATGGACATGTATGGTTAAACAAACTGGGTCTACTTGCGATGTTTGCCACCCTTGCAGGTACTATGATGGCACAGGTACAGACGCTTGCAGATCATGAGCTGCAGGATCCCATGGTGAAAACCGTAGAACTCGACCAGGTTTTCAGACAATACGAAGTGGTGAAATTCCCTATTCGTAGACTATATAACGAAGTAAATGCCCCGGAATTCGACCAGCAGGTGGACTGGCAATTGGGTTCCCACCGGCTGCAGGGAAAACTTGTTCTACATGATGTGCGATCAGCGGACTACTCGCTGGAGTTACTCACAGACCACGGAGTAGTCGAAGTGGATCAAGGAGCATGTTCCACTTACCGGGGGGTATCGACCAGTGGAGGAGAAATCCGCCTTACCATTACAGACAACAACATCTCCGGTTTCTTCACTAATGAGGAAGGAAAGGAAATATATATTCAGCCGGCTGGTGAAATTACCAGAAGAAACACACCCGGTCACCTTATATACAAAGAGGAGGATGTCATCCGGGATCCCCTGAAAAGATGTGGCTCAACTCACAGACACCGAAAGTCTCCCCAAAAAACAAGTAGCAGTTCACCACAACACAGCAGAGCAGCCACTTGTGTGCAGGCACAGGTAGCTATAGCAGCAGATTACCAGCTGTATAAGGAGTTTGGAAACAATGCCAATGCCGTTCAAAACTATCTACTCAACCTGAAAAACCTGCAGGAAGATAGTTACGACTTCTATCCCATCCGGTTTCAGGTAGTCAAAGTTGTCATTGCCACCAGTGACCAGGCTGATCCCTGGACAGACAGTGAAGTTGCCAACGATCTGCTGGATGACTTTTGTTGCTGGGCAGGGACAGGGAACAGTAATCAACTCAATTGTAGTGGAAGTAATGGATTTGGAATAACCCATGACCTCGGTGAATTATGGACAGGAAGGACATTCAATGGTTCGACAGTCGGAGTAGCCTGGGTTGGTACAGTTTGCAACAGTATGTTCCGTTACAGTGTCAATCAGTATCTGTCGACCGTGGATGAAAACCGGGTACTGATTTCGCATGAGCAGGGGCACAACTTTGGTGCCGGTCATGTAACCGGAGAGTATATTATGGGAAGTTATGTAGATCCGGATGCGGTTAACTTTACGATAGGTAATCAGAATCTGATTAGTGCGGAGGTAGGCTCTGTATCCTGCTTATCAGGTTGTTCTGGTGCCAATACCAACTGCCCGGGCACAGTAACCGTTCAAAATTCCACAGCTACAGGGAACCACCGGGCCGGGACCCGGATCAATACTTCAGGATCTATCAATCTGAATGGTAATGCCATGTACGATGCACCTACTGTGGAGATCAACAGTGGATTCACAGTGGGCGTTGGAAAGACCTTTGAGATTAGGAGTCAGGGATGCAACTAGAACGGTGGATGGTTATCGGTCGTCGGTCGTCGGCAACTAGCAACCGACTGGTGGACGTCAACCCACCCCACCGCTGTACAATTGTAGAAAGTAAGCTTTGCAAGTCATTCTGGTCATCCCTCGCGACAACCTACCCCACCAGCCTCTGGCTGGCAACCCGCTGCCGGTTTACCAGTTCCGATCAGCCTTAGGCTGGCCTATGGCCGGCCATGTAAGTTTAGAAGTGCCAACCAGGTACAGTCCGGTATTCGCGAACCCAGCCTTGATTGAAACCCACACGCATTCTCGAGTTCCATGTTGAAAGTAGACCCTTGTGAGACACCCTGGTTATCTTAACAACCCTTCCGGCGACCGACCACCGGCAACCGACCACCGTCTCAGTCTGGCATTAATTTTGATTGCAT
Organism: Bacteroidia bacterium; assembly: GCA_030433135.1. Taxonomy (GTDB): domain Bacteria; phylum Bacteroidota; class Bacteroidia; order Chitinophagales; family Saprospiraceae; genus JABDMH01. The sequence goes on from JAUILF010000011.1 coordinate 12,612, forward strand.
TTCAAATACCATGAGTAGGATTTGTGCGTTATATCGATGTTCCGCAATACTGAACACCTCTCAAGCGGATCCAATATACGCACCACACATCTCGATTTTTCAGACAAAACAGGTACTTTTCCGGGCAAATTCACCCTTTTGGGTGATGATCAGAGCCAAGAGAGTTCCTATATTTGTTACTGTAAGACAAAGAAAACACTGACAATCTACACTTTAAGTACATTTTTGGACCTAAAGTGTGGAGATTCCAGAGAAAACTTTATCTTACCTTTTTTGGTAAACACACTAGAAAACACTGAGAAAATTCATTCATTCACCAAACAATCACTTCAGACCACAAAAATTTGAAATATCATGAAAAGGACAATTTTTACACTCTTTCTTTGCGCTTTGGCCTATGTCGGTTTTGGACAGGCTTTGAAAGTAGCTGCTGACGCCAATGTTGGTATAGGAGTTGCAGCTCCAACACAGAAGCTAGATGTTGATGGAAACGTTATTATTCCAAATAATCAATATTACATGTCGTTCCGTTCAGATGGAAGTACACCTCATCAGGCATTTGGTATGGATGCAAACAATGACATTGTATTCAACCGATCCGCGATAGTTGCAAATGCTACTTCTAGTTTGATTTTTGGTACCGCCGATGGGGTAATTGATCTCCGTGATAAAGCAAACAGCGTTATGATGAGAGTTCGTTCTTCGGATGGATTTGTTGGCGTGGGGACAAACACTCCATCACAGGCTTTGCATCTTGCATTTGGCAATGCGGCTAAACCCGGCGGCGGAAGCTGGTTAGGCACATCTGATAAAAGGGCCAAGAAAAATATAAAGGATTATGAAGATGGTTTAGAGGAAATACTCAAGATCAAGCCTGTTACATATGAGTACAATGGCAAATTTGGCACGGAAAATTCAGGTAGTCAGTATGTTGGCGTAATTGCTCAAGAAATGCAAGAAATTGCACCATATACAGTCAAAAAAGCAACATTTAAGAACATTAGTTCCACCTATACTGCAGCGAGAGGAACTGAAGAAAGAATTGTTTCAGAAGAAGACTATCTTACATATGATGGAACCGCTATTACATACATGTTAGTTAATGCAATTAAGGAACAACATGCTATTATTGAGGAAAAAGAAGATAGAATTATTGAATTGGAAGATCAAGTTGCCGAGATAAGATCAATAGTGGATGAACTAGCTGGCTCACCTAGTACAAATCAGGCTCGATTTCAGTCTACGGTTAACTTAACAAAGTACGACTTGGCAAATCTCGAGCAAAATAGACCTAATCCCTTTAGTTCTGCCACAGCTATCGATTATGTGATACCTTCAGATGCCAATAATGCTCAAATACAGATATTCGATGTACAAGGAAGGTTGATTAAATCAACTGCTTTAGATCATACGGGAGAGGGCACTCTTAACGTAAACACCAATGGGACACTTTCGCCAGGAAGTTACAACTACTCTCTTATAATAGATGGTAAAGTCACTGCAACGAAGAAGATGGTAATTTCACAGTAACAGTTTGACAAAGAAAGTTACAAGCAGATAAAATGAGGGAAGAATGTCTAACATTCTTCCCTTTGGTAGTCAGCCATATATTCATTCCAACTATCTGATAGTAAATTCTATTAAAAGTATTCTGAAATTAAATGAATAGCCTATCCTTAAAATATTCCAAATATGGTTGCTATTTCTTAAATACTGATGAATTTTCAGCCGATAACTCTAGGACTATATTAGTAAGTGGGATGTCAAGAGGTGGAACGTCACTGATTGCAAGTATAATTCATGACCTAGGTATTCCTATGGGAAGAGATTATGGAAATTTTGAAGATCCCGCACTTGGTAGCGCCTATGACTCAGGCGACTGGCAGCTACTAACTAGAATCATTGCTGAACGTGACTCCTTTCAAAAGTCATGGGGGTGGAAAAGGCCAAGTTTTCGACACGACCTCACTAGGGTAGCTGCTCTTGTCCACAACCCACACGTAATAATAATATACAAAGATCCACTTTCTATTGCAGAGAGAAAGCTCGAGCTAGGATATTCTTTTCAATCATCTCTAGGCAGCATTACAAAATCATATGCTGAAATGACTCAGAGTGCACTTTCTCTCAAATCACCTTTAATGCTAGTTTCATACGAAGCATCCCAAATAACATCGAGCAAACTCGTCGAAACCATAGCTGAATTTGTTGGTATTAGTGACAAGAGAATTATTCAAAATGCCATAAGTAATCAAGAGAATAATCACTCACAATACTTAACTGCGTTTAACAAATTAAAATCGAAAGAGTAGTAATCTGTTTAGCTCTTTACTCCCTTTTATTGTTGAATCCTAGGAATTCACATTAATGACATTTTCCAAAATTTGCCATGTCTCTTTAGCCAAACAATATCTGTAGAGTCCTAGCTGCATCATAATCTTTCAAGAGCCTGTTTTTCTGGATAGACTGTTCTATCTTAGTCCTGAAAACCCTCCTCAAATCTGAATCTTCAGACATTAACATTAGTGCATCAACCCAAGACTTGTTACTGTTATCTATCAGAATACCAGTAGACTCATCTATGACTTCAGAATATTCACCAACATTGGAATAGATACCAGGTAAACCCAACGCAACATACTCATAAAATTTCAAAGCACTCTTTGCTTGATTCAAAGAGCTATCTCTTAAAGGAGCTACACCAAAACCCCAATTATTAATGGATTTCAACCAGGCTACAAATTTTGGATATTCCTTGCAATCAGGAGGAACCTTAATCAAGTTATACCATGGCTCCTCTCGATCTGTCACTCCAATTAGATCCAACTCTAAAATAATACCTCTTTCAAACAGACGATCCTTGACCTCAATAAAAGCATCTTTGATAATTCCCAAGTCCTCAATGTGCGAAATGGTGCCAAAATAACAGGCACGGATTTCATTTCCTGCCATACCAGATTTGCGTTCAACAGGTAAACTCCATAACTTTTCATCGATATGATTTGGAACCAAAAACACTTCTCTGTTGTAGTAAGATTCAATTTCGAATAACTTCCTAGTAGATACAATCACAGCGTTTGATGACCTAGATAACCTTTCAAAGAGCGGAAATAGTTTGCGGTAGTGCCTATATTCCGGATGAGTTTTATCCAAGCCTCTCAAATCATCGTCAATTTCATATACCACCCTAATACCCGATTGATCAAACTTTTCAAGGAGATCCATTGAGACAGCATTACGTTGAATTAGGAGGGTTGAAATTCCATACTTATCAAAGTAATTGAGGAGATCTGAACTATCCGCATTGTTCATTAAGTGTACATCCAAATATCGAGATAACTTCCCATGGGTTAATGGTAAATATGTTCTAACATGAGTCGAACCTCCATTATTTGGAGTGAACAAACAGATGTCGTTACAACCGTCCTGAAGTATGTTTCTATACTCCCTACGATAAGCATACGCCATCTCCCATACCGATATTAGCTTCATTTCACTTATCTCAATAATTCTATCAAGTATGTCCTTTCGATTCACTCTCAGATGTTCAAATAACTTAGATGCTTCCAAGACATCAAACACATCAACTACCCATCCCCCACCATGATTTCTTATTCGCTCACCTAGAGCTCCATATTGAGTTGCTATTACCGGTATTCCGTTAATCCAATACTCTGTCAAAGTATGTGAAAAGGTCTCGGGAGTTATAGAAGGGACCAGCCCAATGTCAGGGTTAATTCTCTCAATAAGTTCACCAACTTGCTCCCTAGAATAAGCCCCATGATACACACCAACCCCTTCCAAGTAGCGATCTATCGTGCCGGCAAAATGAAACTCAAACACATCAGTGTCAAGCAAATTAGCCAGTTTTCTCAACTGCCTGGATCCCTTTGGAACAGAAAGGTTTCCAATTACCAGTAATCGAAGTCTATTGCTGTTATCGTCGAATTCATGGATCCGTTTTTGTGTTCTCTGTCTAAATAACGGTAAATTAACATCACGACCATGCTCAATTACTATGGTTTTATCTTCTATCTCTGGATAATGTGTACAGTATATTTCTCTAGAGCTATTAGAACTCGTAATACAAAGTGCTGAATTATCAATAACTTCCTTCATGTTTTCCATCCAATATGATAGGAATTCACGATTGTTCGGGATCTCTTCAAGTAATTTACTTGGGATATACCAAGGGACGGGATTAACATCTTTAATATAATATTGATCCTGATTGAGTAAGTTTATCGAAGGACTAATGAAATAATAATCATGAAAAGACAGCACATAAGGAATATGCCATTCCTTACACAGTTTGGCGATATCCAAAGTATGCTTAAATAAATGCCGAATGTGCACCATGTCGATATTAAAATCAAGCAACACAGAACAATATATATTCCTAAATTCATCGGAATACAATCTTGACCCTGACCATCTTGTTTCTAAATCATAACGATCAAGTATACGTAAATCACCTCTCGATAAAACCTTTAGGTAAAAACGCTTGGTGTCACATGTCAAAAAATAGATATTATATTCTATTTCAAGTTCTCTTGCAAGATCTAAACTGGTATGAGGTACACCGCCACCACCTTCATGGAGTACATACAGAATATTTCTTCTAGTTGCTCTCGATATACTCTCTTTATCAAGGATATTATCCCCAATTCTTGTTCTGATATCGTTGATCTTACTGTTAGAAACAAATGACCTTACAAGATCTGTATAATTTGGGTGTCGTTGATCAATAATGGCACGATGTCTTTTGGACAATGCTATTTTCTCATCGCCAAAGGATGTATTTCCGCGATGATAAACAAAAAGGTTATTGGACAAAACATTTGTAAAACCCTTTTTCAGTGCCCTCATACAAAAATCATTCTCTTCACCGTAACCTCTTTCAAATACTTCATCAAACACACCAACAGTATCTATAACAGATCTACGTATATACATGCAAAATCCATTACCTGTTGGAATCTGAAAACTACCAATACCACTTGAGTTCTCAACAATCCTTGCCATATCCTCGATAGTAAGATGGTCGGGAATTGAACTATTCACACCAATCTTAGGAACACTAAATGCACCAGAAGCATTTGAAAACGGTGTTGCACTGGCTATTTTGTCATTTAGATATGCTGATGCAATTAATTTTTGAATCCATCGGGGAGAGACCACCGTGTCACTGTTAAGCAGGATCACATCTCGTGATCCCAGCAAGAGACCCCTATTGGCAGATTTTACAAACCCAAGATTCGTTTCGTTAAAAATAACTTCTATATTCTCTTCTGAGGAAAGATGCTCATAGTACCGTGTCAATTCCTCATCTATAGGACTGCAATCGTCAATGAGATAGATATAATGTGGAAAACTAGAGAACTTACGGATACTGTCAATGCATTCTTTAACTTCCTGAAAATGCCCATATATAGGTATCACAATCTCGACACAATCTACTGTTTTGATATTTTCGCAAACGTTATTAATTCCATCTATCATTCTCAAGCCATTCATATTAGAATGAATTGACAATGGTAAATATTCACGTCTCATCAGATACGGTGCCTGCCCTGACACCAAAATTGAAAAAAGTGGCACATCAATATCATCCAGCTCGTATTGCTGTGGACCTTCTAGGTTTTTTGACAAATATTTGATTTTGTCACCAAGTTCATGAATTGATAACTGCACATTCCCTCTACCCAGAAATTTCTCAATAATACTAATAGTAGAATGACCAATTTTCCACCTCCAAGAACCTAAGAACTCATTATAATCCTCCCTCAACTTAAAGAGAAATCTATGACAATCACTTAACCTTTGCCTCAGAATTGAGCTTTCTCCCATAACTTTTTCAAGCCTTTTCTCTTTTTCCTTTAGCTTCTCATCCAAAGACACCTTCACTTCTTTCAATCGAGAATATTCATTATCTAAATCCCAATATTTAGCTGTGATTTCGGCTAAACTTCTACTAAGCTTGGATATCTCATTGTTCTTTAGTTCCCGGTCCAGACGATTTTTTTCTGATAATTCAACTTTCTCTTTTTCCAATTGATTTCTGACCGCATCATTTTGTACAATACTCTCTTTAAGTCTATTGATGGTCTCTTCTTTCGAAAGAACTGAACTTTCAATAGTTAAAATAGTCGATTGCATTCTGCGGTTATCTTCAGCAAGCTTCTCAGCACCTGTTCTCTGTTCCTCCCAACCACGAAGACGCTGCGAAATCGAAGATTTAGAATTCAAAGCCAAGCTTGTAAGTGAGTCCACATCGTGATTTAGAATGGATTTGCATATAGCAGCTTGATGACTAGTTAGATACATTGATTGATCCTCCCTGTCAACCTTAGAATGATCAAACCTCTGATCAACAAAAGAACGAATCGTACTTTCATTAAAAGAAATAGCCCTCTGGAACCCTCTACTTGTAATTTCTTGATATAGTATCTTCGAAATAGTCACTGGATCCTCAAGAAGATCATGATAATTGACAAATGTTATGTCAAAATCTCTTTCCGTTTTGAAAAAAGAAGTAATATACATCTCCCACAAGTCCATGCTATAAGAAAAAGGAAAATTATTCCTTCTCTCCAGTGATTCAGCAATGTGAATAGGAGAGCGATAAACAAATACGACATGAACCTTTCTACATAACTTAGTCCATAAATTTATCAACAAACACAGTCGGGGATCCTTTATTGCTATCATACCTGTAGTTGAACTTTCTAGGACCTTCAGAATAGACAATGCCTTTATCTCAAAGTCCTCCAGCCTTAGATTCCTAGTGAAGTCTAGATCAAATTCTGACAACCTATCCCACTTAGAGTCCAAAGCACCAAGCATGGAGTCATTAAGCATTTTGATATCAAACCTTTCATAGAATCCCTTCACATTATCTGGAGCAGGTGGAAGCAACTCTTCGTTAGACCCGAAATGAAAGCCCATCAATTGCAGCACCCCCGAAACTAAAGAGGTACCGCTCCGATGCATACCTACCACGAAAAGGACTCTATCTATCTTATTTGTAACCATATTAGCAACAAATCTTATCATGGTAATCTGACTGACAAAAGTAGGTCAGAAACATGACGACCATTTAACAATTTACAACTGATCCGATCCAACTGCAATGTAAGAATATAATAGATATCATTAATATGATTACTACAAAAGAACCAGTCGGCAAGCTATCTCCGAAACCTGGGAACCCAACTATTGGTTTCCAACATGAAACTACAGGATCTCATCTTACACCACGCTGGTACTTCAAAAGCAACTGATATCAGGGTTTATATCCTTGCCTATTGAGAAGGAACCCGATGTACTTTATGATGGATTGATCACTATTGTCTTTGTGTCGATAGGAAGGCTGTCATACCGTAATCCTGGTAATAGATTAAAAATAGCTAGAATCTTCATCAGGAGTCAAGTGACTGATATACAATCAAATAGGCATCAAATATACTCATCGAGCAACATATCCCACGAACGTAAGGTAGATCAAGTTTCGTCAAGACGAGAAGGGCACCTAAACAAGTACAAGAATAAATAATAATGTGAGATGGAGCTGATTTGATATGGCAAGAGACTGAGCAGACCATCGAAAGTACATTACAAGATAGAATGATACTTTCTAGCCAGTGCTGCAAGTTAGGAGCCCCTGCTACTACCAATCTAACATGCCATCGATAGGCAGGTCACTGGTAAAGGGCAATGACATTATCAGACATGCTAGCTGCAAGTGATTTGTCATGTACACTGCACTAAGTAATATATTAATAATTCTCTTCATATTTGTATATTGAATCCATCATTATCATCAACAAATTCCATCTCGACATAATCCGTATACTCTAAATATGGTATTCAGCTCAACAGTATTTTTGTTTCTATTCCTACCAATCGTTTTAGTTAGTTACTTCCTACTTCACGAAAGGTACAGAAACACCTTTCTTTTCCTTGCAAGCCTTTTCTTCTATATGTGGGGTGAGGGTAAACTGGTCATACTTATGCTTACATCCACATTGATCAATTACCTATGTGGATTAGGTATCTACTATCTCTCTAAAAAGAAACAATATCAGCGATTAGTCTTGTCGATTGGCATATTTCTGAATCTCTCCATTCTGGTCTATTACAAATACCTCGATTTCATACTAGAAAACCTTCAAATAATAGGTTTTTTCAAAGGAACCCTCCCTTTCTACATAGCATTACCCATAGGCATTTCCTTCTTCACATTTCAAGGCATGTCTTATATCATAGATGTTTACAGGGATGATGCAAGGGTCCAAACAAATCCAATTCATCTTGGCCTATACATTGCACTCTTTCCCCAGCTTATCGCAGGTCCTATTGTAAGATATCAGGATATTGCCGATCAAATTGAGCACCGTATTATTTCCAGACTAGGGTTTTCTGATGGAATAAGAAAATTCATCAGGGGTTTATCCAAGAAAGTCATATTTGCAAACACAGCTGCCGTAATAGCGGACAATACCTTTGCTCTAGAACCAACTAGCATTCCAATTGGTGTTGCATGGCTTGGTATTATCTGTTACACCCTTCAAATTTATTTTGATTTCTCTGGATATTCGGACATGGCCATAGGTTTAGGGAAGATGTTTGGGTTTCATTTCAAGGAGAATTTCAATCATCCATATATAGCCAAATCGATCAGAGAGTTTTGGAGAAGGTGGCATATTTCGCTATCCACTTGGTTTAGAGATTATCTCTATATTAGCCTTGGAGGTAATAGGAAGGGAGAACTAATTACCTACAGAAACCTTTTTATTGTATTCTTCATTACGGGGTTCTGGCATGGTGCTAGCTGGAATTTCATTATTTGGGGCCTCTTTCACGGGGCTTTTCTAATTCTAGAAAGGGCAAAAATCATAGATACTAGTAAACTTCCAAATATGGTAGGTCATGCATATGCACTGCTGGTCGTTATTTTGGGATGGGTCCTCTTTAGAGCGGAGAGTTTAGAAGGTGGTGTACTTTACCTTGGAAGCATGTTTGGACTTTATGAAGGCACCGAGTACTACCCCCTTTTGTTTCTTACCAATTATAATATCTTTATTATTCTCACGGCAATTATCTTATCAACTCCAATCAGGGTTAAGTTCTATGGTATTCTAGCAAGACTTCAAACCCCTTTTCGCATGAAATCAGATATAGTTACAGCATTGGAAAATTCATTATATATAGTTCTACTCATATATACACTATCTGAATTGGCTCAATCTAACTACAACCCCTTTATATACTTTAGGTTCTAATGTCATGAAAAACATATTATTCTCAAAATATCTAATAGCAATAGTACTTGTTCTTCTGACTACTTTAAGTCTTGGGAGTATCCTCAAATTACTGAAAGTTACACCGTCCAACATTGACATCTCTATCACGATCAAGGCAGAGAGAGCTGACATTCTTAAGGTATTTTATAGGAGTAAGGACGAACCCTTTTCAGAACAAAGGACCTTCACGAAGAACATAGAATCAAGTGAGGACTTTTATGTTATGTCCATACGTATCCCTTGTGAGCTTCCTATCTCGCATTTAAGGTTAGACCTTGGCCATGAGGTGAACATGAACAGGATCGAAATAAAACGTATCGCCATGTCTTCAATGGCCTCGACGATCTCTTTCGGAAGTAAGTCTATTGAGAGGCACTTCATTCCAAATCGTTATATTGAAGCACAAGAGAATTCAAACTCTATAGTCTACTTAACTCGGTCCCTTGATAACAAATACGACCCATACCTAAAATCAAAGGACCTTACAAAAGTAATAAGGAGGCTTAAGCAGAGAAGTCATAGTATTAAAAAGCCCTATCTACTTTCACTAACATTAGGATTACTTATTTGTTTCTACTATATATTTCGTGACTCAGAACACCATTTGACCGAGTTATTTATCCTTGTATTCTTTGCTCTTATATCCTTACCAATGATAGGAACAATTGTAAGAATTGGAGATTTGGAAAGTCAAGAACAGAGAACTTTACACGATGCACCAGCAATATCCTTTACAGAACAGTTCCCTGCTACCTTTACGGAATTCTATAACGATAACTTTGGCTTCCGTAACCTAATGATTGCTATTGGAAGTCATATAAAAGTCAGAATATTTAATTCTTCCATCAATCCCGAACAGGCTATGATAGGTAAACATAAATGGTTATACTATAGTAAACCATCGATTTACCCCAGTTATTCTCATCGAAATTTATTGGATGCAGACAAGATGAATAAGTTGTTCAATATGTGGAATAGCCGTTCTGCAATGTTAGATTCACTCAATATTCATTATCTCGTAGCATTCTGGCCGAACAAATCCACTATCTATCCAGAATTCATGCCATTTAATATGAGAGTTCAAGTCCTTGATACTATTAGCCAATCAGACCAGATTACCAATTATTTCAATAATCATCGGTTTCACTTCAGCTTGATTGATGTTAGAAAAGCACTGAAGGAAGCCAAGCATGAAAACCGACTGTACTTAAGATCAGATTCTCACTGGAACGATTACGGAGCGTTTATTGCCTACCAAAGTCTCTTCAATCAAGCAACACAAAAGATACAAATTTCTCCATTGCCAAGAGAACTATTCAAGGTTGATAAAGTAGTTCGGTCATCCGGTGATTTGGTAAAACTTCTAGGAATTAAGTCTTCAAATGCCTTTACGGAATTAGTCCCCAGATTTACTCTACTTGAAAAAAATATTGAAGTAAAAAGGCATCAAAAGAAAGGAAAACACGGCACCTACCTTATAACGACAAATGAAAAGGCACACGATGATAGGAAACTCTTAGTATTCAGAGATTCATTTACCACAGCTTTGGTACAGTTCATTTCACTGCACTTTAAGGAAGTTGTATATGTAAAGAGCCGATACGAGCATAAGATCGTTGAGGAAACGATGCCTAACATAGTTTTAGACGGAATGGTGGAGCGTAACTTTGTGCAGGGATTATGATTCATTGGATAACTCGAGTAACTTATGAATATACATTCTTAGATCACTAGATTTATGTTGATATTTATTACACCAAAAGTGTTCCTCTTAGGATCGAAGATCATAACTTGGTCCAGTTGCACGGCATAGCCTCAACAATCCCGTGTGTCTCCTTCAAGTAGCATAGATATGGCCATCGAAAACAACCGAAAAACAATAGCTAAATTTGTTCAGTAGCTTTCAAACTGCCACACTAATGAAAAAACGTACCTTCCTCAAGTCTTCGTCCCTCGCAATAGCAAGTAGTATGTTGCCCATTCCTCCGTTGCATCAACATCATATCGGTACTAATTGGTCCGGCAATCTACACTATTCAGCCAAAAGATTGTTGCAACCCAGGTCCGTTGAAGAAGCACAGGATATGATCAGCAAGTCATCCAGGATAAGGACCCTGGGCACCAGGCACTGCTTTAACAAAATAGCTGATTGCCAGGAAGATATGATCTCCAGCAAGGAACTCAACCAGGTGCTGGATCTGGACGTATCAACGCAGACTGTGACCGTTGAAGCAGGGATTCGTTATGGGGAATTGAGCCAGTACCTTCACGATCAGGGTTTTGCCGTGCACAACCTGGCCTCACTACCCCACATCTCGGTAGCCGGAGCCGTTGCTACCGCCACTCATGGATCCGGCATTCTGAATGGCAACCTGGCCACCCCCGTCGTTGGTATGGAAATCATCCGGGCTGATGGCGAAGTGGTCTCCGTAACGCCAGAAGACCAACCTGACACCTTTGCCGGGTCCGTTGTCAACCTTGGCGCTTTGGGATTAGTGGCCAAAATGATTCTACAGATAGAACCCACTTTTATGGTACAACAGGATATCTATCGCAACGTACCGTTACAGGAGATCGAAGGACATTTTGACGAAGTCATGGGATCCGGTTATAGTGTGAGCTTTTTTACCGACTGGACCGCAGACTCCGTTAACCAGATATGGATCAAGAGGCGGGTAACTGACGGAGAAGAGATTAAAGCTGATTCCGAGTTCTTTGGTGGCAAACTTGCAGACCGCAATATGCATCCCATTGATGACATTTCTCCCGAAAACTGTACCGAACAAATGGGTGTTCCCGGTCCTTCACATCACCGATTACCCCACTTCAAACTCGATTTCACCCCCAGCAGCGGAGCGGAATTGCAATCCGAGTACTTTGTTCCCAGAGAGAATGCCTTTGCGGCCATGATGAAAATACAGGAGATGGGACCCATGATCTCGCCTCACCTTTTTATTTCGGAGATCCGCACGATCGCAGCTGATAATCTGTGGATGAGCACCGCCTATGAAAGAGATGCAGTGGCCATCCATTTCACCTGGAAACCCGAGTGGGATGCCGTCATGGGGCTCCTACCCAAAATTGAAGAGGCCCTGGCTCCGTATGATGTTCGTCCACATTGGGGCAAGCTATTCACCCTTTCCGGCGAAACTCTCGCCAGTAGATATTCACGCTGGGATGATTTTAAAGCATTGGCTCGGGATTTTGACCCTGACAGAAAGTTTCAGAATGATTTTCTGGCTGAATTAGGGATTTAGGCTGGTTGGCTGATTGGCCAGTTGGCATGTTGGCTAGTTGGCCTATTGGCTCGTTGGCATGTTGGCTTGATATTTTCATTCACAGATATGCGGGAAGGGCTCCCCTTCAGGGGCTGGGGGTAAGCGGAGCAGGTTTGGCTTGTTGGCTAGTTGGCTAGTTGGCTGGTTAGCTGGTTAGCTAGTTGGCCTATTGGCTAGTTGGCCTGTTAGCTAGTTAGCCGGTTAGCTCGTTGGCTATTGGCCAGCCAGAGGCTGTGCAAGGCTGGTTAGCTTGTTGGCTCTTAATATCAATGATATTTCTGTCTGTAAAGCTTTCCTGTGGATTCGTTCAAGACGCACTTAAACCTCTCAACCAGATACACGGGTGGTTCAACTTGGTGTACAGTTATTCGCTGGTACGGAGTAATTTTCTGCTGGCTGCGAACTGCCGACTGCCGACTGAATAAGGCTTTAGGTTTTAGGCTATGCCCCCTACCCCCTCATGAAATAGCTTGACAGCCTCCCTATTTACGTGCTTCGCGTGAACCGCGGGGATAAAATCTCCGGCAGGACAGGTAGAGGAGAATTTGATTCTCCGTGTCCGCAGACTGGTGGCCTGTCCCGGCTACCGGTAACCGGCGGCCGGCCACCGTTCTCACCAGTCCACCACCGATCCATCTGATTCCAGATAGGTCTCCGGATTGCGCCAGTCATGACCGAGTTTGTCGGCCAGGGCATCCTCATCGAGCTCAATACCGAGACCGGGTTTGACCGGAAGTGGAACGTGCCCGTCTTCAACGACAAAGGGTTCTTTCAAATAGCCTTCACCCAAGGTTACCTGCTCCTGGCAAAGGAAATTGGGAATACTTGCTGCCAGTTGAAGCCCACATGCCAGGGATATGGGTCCCAACGGATTATGCGGTGCAAGACCAGCATAATACGCCTCGGCCATACCGGCAATCAGTCGGCCCTCAAAGATTCCACCAGCGTGACACAGGTCCGGCTGAAGGATACTGGCAGCATCTTTTTCCAGGATCTCCCGAAAACCCCATTTGGTAAAGATCCGCTCACCGGTAGCAATCGGGATATGCGTCTTCCGGGCCAGCTCGGCCATCACATCCACATTCTGGCAATTTACCGGCTCTTCAATAAAGTAAGGCTGGTAAGGCTCCAGTGCCTTGATCAGCAAACCGGCATTTTGCGGACTAATGGCTCCATGGAAATCGATACCTATGTCACCATCTTCCCCGACGGCAGAACGCAGTTCTGCGAATGCTTCGGTCGCTTCTTCAATAAAAGCTGGTGATGCAATGATTCCCGATTGTCTGCTATTGTGTACTCCGGTTTTAAAGGCTGTATAACCTTCACTTTTGGCCTCACGGATAGCTTCTGGTGTTCTCGCATGTGCATACACCCGGATCCGCTCCCGGGTAGGGCCTCCCAACAACTCATATACCGGTACTCCCAGTGCCTGCCCCTTGATATCCCAGAGAGCTTGTTCCACCCCGCTCAGTGCACTGGTCAGTATAGGTCCACCACGATAAAAACTGTGGCGATAGATAGCCTGCCAGTGATGCATGATCTTTCTGGGATCTTTACCTACCAGGTAGCGGGAAATCTCCTGTACCGCTTCAGCACAAGTATCAGCGCGTCCTTCGGTGATCGGTTCACCCAGGCCAATAATTCCCTGGTCGGTGTGCACCTTCAAAAACAAAAACCGAGGTTTCACCTTGAAAGTCTCAAGGCGGGTAATCTTGATATCCTCATTGTTACCCTCGTAGTTTACATGATGGCGAGCCTCTTCCTCTCCTTTCAACAAGGGTGCTCCCAGGGCACTGGTGAGAGCCAGGGCAAATGACCTGTGAAAGAATTTTCTTCTGGACCTGTTGGATGATTCCTGATTCATAATAGCAGTAACGTTTGGCAAAAGTTACGGAATTACAAGTTAAAACAGTTCTATCCTAATAGCTCTTGAAGTGGCCGATCGAACTTCAGCTGGTAAACATGTGTCTCATTAGAAACACTAATCAATCAGCAGATGAAAAAAGCTATCGGAGTACTTTTAATCATTGTCGCACTCGTCCTTGCCTACATGGGGTACCAGGAATACAGCAATGCGACTGTCGGCCTTGAAATAGGTGATCTGGAATTATCAGCCGGTGACCAGGATTCCCAAATGGCAGCCTACGTCATGTGGGGAGTTGGGATCATCTCCCTTCTGATAGGAGGTAAACTGGTGAGCAGAGGATAATATCCACTAACTGAGCTCCAGCACAATGGGGCAATGATCGGATCCCATGATCTCGCTTAACATATAGCAATCCTGAACTCGTGGGAGCAATGATTCACTCACCACAAAGTAGTCGATCCGCCAGCCCACATTTTTCTTGCGTGCATTAAACATATAACTCCACCAGGTGTAAGCACCTTCTTTCTCTGGATTCAGGTGACGAAACACATCTACAAACCCGGCATCCAACATCATGCTAAATCCATCCATTTCTCGCTGGGTATGTCCCGCCGTCTTATTGTAATTTGATTTTGGCCGTGCCAGGTCGATGGCTTGATGTGCTACATTCAGATCCCCGCAGAGAATCACAGGCTTCTTCTCTTCCAACAATTTAAGGTACTGCAGCATATCATGATCCCAGGTCTCACGGTAATCCAGTCTGACCAATCCCCTGCCGGAGTTGGGAACATAAGCCGTAACTATATAGTAATCAGGATATTCGGCAGCAATAATTCGCCCCTCCTGGTCATGCTCCTCTCTCCCCATATCGGGAGCGACACTGACAGGTTCCTGCAGGCTCAATATAGCTGTACTGGAATAGCCCTTCTTTTCCGCTGAATTACTGTAAAGGTGATAATCCTTCAGGATCTGGATACAGCCGGCTACCTCATCGGGTTGTGCCTTGGTCTCTTGCAAACAGATCACATCTGCACCCACAGATTGCATGCTTTGCTCAAAATCCTTTTTGCAGGCTGCTCTTATACCATTAACATTCCACGATACAATTTTCATGAGAATGAAGGTAGGGAAAATCGACGGTTGCCGGTAATGGGTTGCCAACCAGAGGTTGGTAAACCGGTTGCCGGCAGCTGGAAGTATTGAGAAACCGTAAACGGCGAATTTGTTTTCGCCGTTTTGAAATGAGCTCATCCTTTTGCAGGTTGCCCAGCCAGAGGCCAGCCAGAGGCTGATAGGACTGGCAGGCGGGTACCCGTTTCTGGTGGTTTCTGATTGTTTCTGGTGGTTTCTGGTGGTTTCTAGAACTTCAAAATCTTGCCATGATTAGCTCTATTGTGAAGTCCAAGCCCAGCTCAAAAGCACATTTACGGAAAAGTATTTTGCAGATTCACTTCAAAAAATGTGGTAATCAATTCATCTCGATGTCACAAGCCAACTGGCCAATGTGCCAAATAGCCAAATAGCCTTAGTGCTCTTTTCCTTTCACAAATCTTAGTGAACTTAGTGGTTAAACCTTAAGAGCTGCCTACTGTCCGCTCCAGATTGAATTTAACTGAAACACCCGGCCTCTCAACACCCGTAGTGGTGCAACATCCACATTGATCAGAATATCCGTAATTGGTTCCTCCGGAAAAAATATTTCGGTCATTGCAATCTTTCCGTCATCAGCGAATAGTTCAAGGGAGGCATGATCTACAAACATATGCATCTTGACCGTCTCCTGATCATAATAACAGGGAGCAATGTGTCTTCCGGCAAAATCATCCGAGAAACTGCTTTCACCGGCGGTAATGCGGTCAACATAATATTCGTTTTGATCGACATCATAGCCTATATATAGCAGATCTCCCATCGAATTGAACATTTCTAACTCGACCCGACCAGAGTCGGGTTTGATGAACTCCAGTTGGATTTCATAAAGGCCATTTCTATGGGCCAGGCTACTCAATAATTCAAACTGACCATTGAGGTCTGCGCGACTTATCGCTACCGCTTCCTCGCGTAACCTTCTAACACCTGACCAGGGCAAAGAGATCATTCGGGGTCCGACTTCCGTAGATACCAGGTGCAAGGTACGAGGAAGTGTCATGGCACTCCTCCAGGATTGTGTTGGTACCGCCTGGGCATACTGCCAGTTACTCATCCATCCGATAAAGACTCTTTGATCATTGGGAGCATCAAACCAGGTGACTCCTGCATAATTATCCTTGCCGTAATCCAACCATAACTCAGTTTCGGGCGGGTTGTCATTTACAAAAGTAGTTCCGTCAAAATTGCCGATAAAGTACTGAGTTCCGGATCCACCATTGGGATGGCCGGGGTTAATGTTCTGAATCAGAACCCATTTTTCGTCACCTTCTCCATCAAGCTGGATCGCGAACAGATCCGGACATTCCCAAACCCCAGCGTGATTTCCTTCGTTAGCCCCAAACTCGCTGAGATAAGTCCACTCTTTCAGATCAGGCGAGCCGTAGATCATTAACCTGTCCTGTGCTGCCAGTACCAACACCCACTTCTCCTCCGGTTCATACCAGATAACATTGGGATCCCTGAAATCTTTAATACCCGGATTATCGATCACCGGATTATCGGCATATTTGGTCCAGCTTCTACCTTTATCCAGGCTGTAGGCGATACTCTGCGTTTCAACGGGATCACCACCAGCAGCCGTGCCAGTAGTATCGTGATGGGTAAAAATAGCTACAAGAGGTGTTTGTCCTTCGGTTCCAAAACCAGAGGTATTGTTCCAATCCACCACAGCACTACCAGAAAAGATGTATCCCAGGCTATCCGGATAGAGTGCTATGGGTAGATGGGTCCAGTTGATCAGGTCTTCACTCACTGCATGTCCCCAATGCATAGGCCCCCACACCGTACTGTCGGGATAGTACTGATAAAAAAGGTGATATTCACCTTCGAAATAAACCAATCCATTCGGATCATTCATCCAATGCTCCTCCGGACTAAAATGAAATTGTGGCCGGTATAATTCCTGGTAAGGGTTTTCTACCCTTGATTTGGTATCTACCTTGTCTTGCCGACAACTGAAATGTAGCGTTGTACAAAGTAAAAGAAACAAGATTATCGCGGGCAACCGCTTCGCCTGTACTGATCCTTTCACTTTACTGATATGATCTGTCATCTGGTACAGAGGTTCATTCTTTAGACATTAATCTTTTCTGCAATTCTTCCAAACTAACTCCCTTGGTCTCCGGCATCATAAATAGTGCAAACAGCAACTGGAACACCATCATAATGGCAAAGAAGGCAAATAATGGCCACGGATTGGCCCCTACCAGATCGATGAAGAACGGAGTGAGCGCTGTGATCAAGGCAGCAAAAACCCAGTGAGTACCGGACCCCCATGCCTGTCCATTAGCGCGTACTTCGGTCGGGAATATCTCAGAAATAAATACCCAGATAACGGCTCCCTGCCCGGCGGCATGAGAGGCAATAAACATAAGTACAAATGAAAGCAAAAGCACCTGGTTGGCCCCGGTAGCATAACAATACGAGACCATACTTAGACTAATGATATAACCGATCGAGCCAAATAAGATTAAGGTCCTACGCCCCATCCGATCAATAAGATACATTCCCAGGAGGGTAAATATCAGGTTGACTACCCCTATACTCGTAGATTGTAGCAAAGCCGCATCAGCACCGATTCCGGCTGCTTCCAGCAAACGCGGTGCATAGTATAACACGAAATTGATACCCGAGAGTTGGTTGAAGAAGGCGATGAGAAATGCCAGGGTCAGCGCCTTTTTGAATTTTCCCGAAAAAAGAGAAGCATTCACTGTCTTCTTTGCCTCCGTAGTAATTTGCCCCACTACCCTATCGATTTCAGTAACAGGGTACATAAAACTAAGAATCTCCCGAGCCGCTCCTTCATCAGATCTTTTCGTCAGTAACCACCTGGGACTTTCCGGCACTCTGATCACCATCAAACAATATATAGCTGCTGGAATAGCCTCTACGCCCAACATCCATCTCCAGGCATGTTCTTCTACCAATTCACCAATGAGGTAATTGGACAAAAAGGCGATCAGAATTCCAAAAACAATGTTGAATTGATATAGAGCAACCAGGCGACCTCTCCTCTCGGGAGATGAGATCTCAGCTATGTAGGTCGGTGCAGCTACAGAGGAGGCTCCCACTCCCAGGCCACCAATGAAGCGAAAAAACGAAAAGGTGTAAGGGTCCGGTGCCAAACCTGACCCCAGGGCCGAAACCAGGTATAGTATGCCGATCCAGAATAACACCTTCTTTCTGCCAAAGCGATCACAGGGTATACCGCCCGTCAGAGCTCCAATGACGGTACCCCAAAGGGCCATCGCCATAATGAAATTGCCATGAAACAAGGGACTGGTATCCCACAGCCTTTGTATGGGTTGATCTGCACCCGATATTACAATCGTATCAAAGCCAAATAAAAAACCGGCCAGGGCCACAGCCACAGACCAGCTGAACACTTTGTTCTTCTCCATCTCATTTTTCGTTTTGCCCAGTTAATATACGACGATTTAACCCCGTTGCAAGAGACAGGTAGGAAGTTCTGTGGATGAATTAAACTGAGCCTGGAAAAGATCTGGCTCTGCAGTTACAAACTACAGATATCGGTGTAGTCTCTTGTCAAATGTTAACCGAGCGCTAACCATTCATTTCCAGATCCGGAACTTCTGTGTATCTGGGGATGGCTCCCCTTTGAGTGGCTACATAGGCTCCGAGCTTACAAGCAAAATCAAGGGCCACATCAATATTTCTTCCCCGTAAATATTTACTGAGAAAGCCGGCAAGAAAAGAATCTCCACTTCCCACCGTATCTACCACATCGATGCGATAACCAGGATGATCAAAAGCGTCATCGCGGTTGACAGCCATAGCCCCATGAGCACCACGGGTCATGATGATCAATTCCAGATCTTCGTATGATGCCAGCAGATGGGTAAAAACCAGGTCTTTATCAATCCCGAAGAGCCTGGCCATAACCAATTGCTCTTCATCATTGAGTTTAAGCACATTGGTAAAGTTCAGCAGGTGATCTATAGTAGAGGTCTGAAAGAAGTCACCCCTGAGGTTAAGGTCGCAGACTTTGATCAGATCGGAATCCAGTAACTCATAAAGAGTATCGCGTGAAATCTTGCTCCGGCATGCCAGGGTACCAAATACCAGGGCATCCAGTTGCGGAGAAATTTTCTCCGGCATTTCAATGGCATCCCACGCTACCGGCCGCACTATTTCATAGGTAGGTTTACCCTTTTCATCCAGTGTAACCTCCACGGTGCCCGTTGGTAAATCATGATCGACCTGCAAAAGATCGTCGTCAACACCCACATTTTGCACTGCGTCGCGTATCTCCCTTCCCAAATCGTCATTTCCAATTCTGCTCAAGATGGAAGTTCTAAAACCCAATTGCCGGCAATGAGCAGCTACATTAAATGGGGCTCCGCCCAGCTTCTTTCCATCCGGATACATGTCCCAAAGTACTTCTCCGAAAGAAAGTAATTGAATGGATCCGTTGTCTCTCATATAAGCTGTTGTTGTACTGGTTAGTGCGTCAATATAATAGAACCGTTGGCTCTTTACGACATTTGCGTCATATTTCTCCGCCCTGGCAAGCAACAGATTGATATTACGAGATGAAAACCTCTAAGGAAGCTGGACTTGCAGTGGCCAATACAGATAATTATATTGGCGGTTGGTATAAGTAAGCTATTAATGGTATTCAGAAAAGACCGGAAAAAAATCATCATCATGCCCTACCGTGGATATGCATCTCCGCATGCCATGTCGGCCAGGGGGCGCGTGTTAGAAGATGAGCTGATTACTATCCGCGAAGATGAAAACCTGATCACCACCCTGCGGAATGCATATAAGCGATTTGAGAGTGATGAAATCCCCCTGGCAGGTGTGGAAGCCAAGGTGGAGGGGCAAATCCTGCAGACAGTAGCCAACAAAGAAGGCTATTTTCACTTTGATGAAAAAATTGACATCAACTCCGTAGAAAACGAACAGTGGAAACCCATTCACTACCAGGTAACGACCATACCGCCACATGGCGATGTTTCTCACAGTGCCATCAGTGCCACCGGTGAGATTCTCGTTCCATCCTCCCGGGCTTCCTTTGGCATCATCAGTGATATTGATGATACCGTCCTCAAAACAGATGTATCACATCGACTCAAACTACTGCGCAACACATTGCTCAAGAGTTCCTTTAAAAGACTACCGTTACCAGGCATTCCGCAATGGTTGCAGGCTCTGCGTATGGGACCCACCGGCGACGATCAAAATCCGGTTTTTTACCTATCCAAGAGTCCTCGCAATATCTATGATTACCTCGAGCATTTTCTCGAATTGAACCATTGCCCAAAGGGTCCGATTCTATTGAGAGACATAGGGTGGGTTGCTATTGACCCCTCGCAGGACTCACCCGGTTACAAGCGCAGTGAAATCACCCAGATTATGAATTGTTATCCCGATCTACCTTTTGTCTTTCTGGGTGACATCGCCGGAAAAGACCCTGAAATTTATCATTCGGTTCGGGAAGAATATCCAGACAGAGTTCTGGCAATTTATATTCGGGATATTCGGCACAAAAAGAAACAAAACCTTTTTCGCAGCTGGAAAAACAAGCACCAAATAGAGAATATAACGCTGATTCAAAGCTCCCTGGAAGGGGTTAAACACAGTGTCGAGCATCAGTTGATCAGCCCACAAAGTTTTGATGCTTTTAAAAAAGATCAAAATACTCCCACCATTTAGAACAGACATATCTTTCTGATATACTGTCACTTATAACTTAGGTCAAATATTTATTCGAAAAAATCTCAAATTGACATAGGGGTTTTTTACACCTGTCTGCATCTTTAATAGTGTAAGCGATCAAATAAAAATTTAATTAATCACTGTTCAAAGTGTCCATTGAGACACATGGTAAATTAATGTCCATTCCAACTAAACCAATAGAAGATCATAAACTATGAAGACCATTATTCTTAGCCTAAGTATTGTTTTATTGCCTTTTTTCATTTTCGGCCAATCCCATGTCCAGAATATAAGGGGGCAGGTGATTGACCAGGAAACTTTGATGCCTCTGATTGGTGCCAATGTCATTGTCAGCGGCACCGATCAGGGGCCAGGCACCAGCACAGACTACGAAGGAAATTTCATCATTCGCGACGTCCCGGTCGGTAGGTGCCGGGTTGACGTAAGTTATCTGGGGTACGAACCAACCACCATCCATAACATCGTGGTGACCACCGGGAAAGAGGTGGTTTTGGAAATCAAGTTACGGGAGTCCATGGTCAACATGGATGAAGTGGTGGTAAAAGCTCAGTCCCAAAAGAGTGTACCCCTCAACGAAATGGCCCTGGCCAGCGCACGTTCCTTCTCTGTCGAAGAAACGGGCAGATATGCTTCCAGCCTCTCTGACCCGGCCCGCATGGCGCAAAACTTTGCCGGAGTGTCCATTACAGGAGGCAGTTCTGACCTTTTCAATGAAATTATAGTCAGGGGGAACTCTCCTCGTGGAGTTCTGTGGAAACTCGAGGGAATCGAAATCCCCAACCCCAACCACTTTGGTTCTCTGGGTAACAGCGGTGGAGGGATAAGCATGTTGAGCAGTAGCCTGCTGTCTTCTTCCGACTTTTATACCGGGGCTTTCCCTGCCGAGTTTGGAAACGCCACCTCCGGAGCATTTGATTTAAGACTGAGGAAAGGCAACGATACCCAGCGCGAGCATTCTTTTTCCATTGGCATCCTGGGAACCGAGATTGCCTCTGAAGGGCCCATCGGAAAATCCGGAGCCAGTTACCTGGTCAATTTCCGCTACTCCACGCTGTCCATTCTGCAAAAGATTGGACTGAATCCGGTGGGCGATATCCTTCCCGAGTACGGAGATCTCTCCTTCAATGTAGCCTTGCCCAAAACCAGTTGGGGGCAATTTAATCTCTTCGGACTGGCTGGTAAAAACCGTGCCTACGTGGACGCCATATCGGACACTACCCAGTGGGAATCTGATGATGATATGTATGGTTACGAGGAGAGACAAACCGTAGGGACCCTGGGTCTGGGACATAGAAAACTGTTATCTAATAACAGCTACATCCATACCGTGGTAGCAGCATCTGTTGACAAAGCCAATGCTTTTGAATACTACGTAGATCCCGGCAATAATTACAGCCAAATCCGTGATTTTGAAAACCGTAGAATCATCATCCCTAACTCCGTCATCAGTGAAGAGATTATTGTCAATGCGGATTTTGGTGAAAACAAAATTTGTAAATGGATTGAAGTCGGAATAAGCTACGATTCAGATGTAGACAAGGCAAAGGAGATCATCAGGGAAGAAATTCTAAATCACCCGCTTCATGTAGACCCACGGTCCGACTCAGAAATGGACCAGGATCCCGCTCCAGTGCGTGTGATTTCCCTAGGTGACTCTTCGGGTAATTTAAGAGGGTGGGCCTGGGCCAGAGACTCCGGGGAGGCCTTCCTGATGGCTTGTGATTTATTGGAAACCATAAAAAAGAGATTCG
>JAUILF010000371.1 GCA_030433135.1 Bacteroidia bacterium
CCTGAATTCCCTGGAACGACACATTACTAGATATTCTCCAGTTGTCCGTCAGAGGTACATTATCCCATTTACGCTCAAACTCCCGCAGGCCTTTCTTAACCTCTCGTTCATCATAGGCAAAGAAGTTACTGGCAGTGGCACCAACTCCACCAGCCCGGGTCACCGGACTCTGAACTGTAGAAGCCACTTTGCTTTGCTGAGCAGCACGTTGCTTGGCAGCCTCAGCCTGAACCATGCTCTTCTTGATCTCAGCGGCCATCTTTTTTACTTCATCAGCCGGCAATTGACTAATGCGGATAAGGCTATCCTGAAGGGCAATTATTTCCAGGTTTTTAGCTATATCTGTGAGGTTCTTGGCGTAGTTCTGAACCTCGGGAAATCGCTCATCAGACTCAGGCATGACCATCAATGTGCTGTCAAAATAATATTTGGCAGGTACAAGATTGTCGTCCTCAAAATACAATGATGCAATAGTATAATAGGCCTCTGCTTTCTGAGCTCTGTTACCTGCACTGTTACGGGCAGCATTGGACAGATGGGCTATGGCTTTCTTTCTATTTCCGTGATCCAACTCCTTTAGCGCTAGCTGAAAATAGAGTTGATCCTGAAATTCAATGTTCTTGCTGTCTTTGATCAGCCGGTGCAGGGTTTTTTCATATTCTTCCGGCGAGATGTCGCGGGTATTCCACTGCATCTGGAGCTTGCTGAGATTGGCATTGAAGCTCATTTCATAACCCGGCTTAAGTTTAACAACCTCATCATAGGCATCCAATGCGCCCTGATGCTGATTTTGTCGCTCCAACAACTGAGCCAGTACAAAAGCATACCTGGCCCTTTTGGTCTTGTCCTTACAGTGATCTATAGCAAGTTGGAGAGGTGCAATAGCAGCGGCATACTGTTCACGACTAATAGCGCTATGGGCCTGTACCACATATACCTCGTCACGGATCTCATCAAAGGTGCCCGGATCATTTTCAAGACGTCTCAGGATATTTTCTGCCTCACCAAAACGATCGCGCTCAATCAATGTTCTCGCCAGAAGCAATTCTGCATCCTGAAAACACGGCTTATGTTTAAGGAAGTACTTTTCGGGATCACCCTTCACCTTCGGTAATTCGGGATTTTCGTCAAAGGGTTCGTTCTTTGTCTTCTTATCTTTCTTGGTATCCGTATTTTTGGCCACCTCCTCTTTCGGTGACTGCTTTTTCGCTGATTTACCCTGTTTGGCCAGCTTTTCCCTTTCCTTTATTTCCTTCTTTCGTTGCTTGATGCGATTCTTCCGCTCCTTTTTCTGACGTTTTCTCTCCTTCTTGCGTTCCCTGATTTCCCGCTGTCTCTCCTTGACTTTAAAAACACGGTCCTCTTCCCTTTCTTTTAGTTCAGCTTCCCTCTCCCTGTCAGTCATCTCGGCATTTACGTTACGTGATCTTTCTGATGCTTTGACCAGGTTTTCAGGATCGTAATGTTTGATCAGGTAACGGAGGGTTGCTTCAGCAGACTCATAGTCCTCTTTGATAAACTGGGATCGGGCAATGATGAGATAATTGTCATCTGTCCAGTGACTGGGTCGGTGTATGGCAATAGCGACAGAGGCCTTTTCTATTGCCTGATCCATAGGTTCAGCCAGCTGGGTAGGATTCTCCTTGTCTAGGTGAGGATATAGCGGCAAGATTTCAGAGTAATTCTCCTGATAGGTCTGATCCAGCCCCCATAAAGATTCATCAATAAGTACGTTCGCATTAAAGTTACGATTGTACTTGGATGTAATATCGTGATAAAACTTCGTTAGTTTTCCTACTTCATCTCTCTTCTTGTGTGTCACACACCCTGTTGCGAAGGTGCATACCATCAAGCAGATAAACATGTGTTTCCCGTACCGCATCAACCTATAACGTAATAATATCTAATGTGCTTATCTTCAAGGATCGAAGATATAACTATTAACAGGGTAGAATTATTTTGTTCCTGGGTTTTTTAGGACTTTTGTCAGCGAAGGACTACCATGGAAGAGCAAAAAAAGAAAAAAGAGAATCTTTTTCGACTGGTGATTTTCAGTGAAAACACATTTGAAGAGGTTCGATCATTCCAGTTTCGCATGTGGTATCTCTGGGTGGCCATCGGAATCATTGTCCTGATCCTGGGTGTAATCACAGCCAGCATTCTTTCCATCAAACCCATCAAGGCATATATGAATCAGGAGTATTCCTTTATCGATTCAGATGATTTGATTGTATTACGCCAAAAAATTATTGATCTGGAAAAGACGGCTACGGCACAACAGTTGTACATCAACAACCTCCGCATGTTACTATCCGGAGAAGTGGTGGAAAGTCCTGACTCTGCTATACAACCCACTACCTCCGATAGCACCTCGGAGGTGCATAGAGTCGAAGAAGATGAAGCCTTAAGACGGCTGGTAAGTATGGAAGATCAATTGCAATCAGTAGCACGAACCAGTACTTCCACTGTATCCAATGTAAGATCACTCGAACAATTGTACCTGGTGCCA
Source organism: Bacteroidia bacterium (assembly GCA_030433135.1). GTDB lineage: Bacteria > Bacteroidota > Bacteroidia > Chitinophagales > Saprospiraceae > JABDMH01. The sequence continues at coordinate 2,510 of JAUILF010000371.1, forward strand.
CCCTTGACCGGTTCCGTAAGTATGGAATTTGACCTCAGGAAGGATCACCTGGGTGTAGACATTAATGCACCGGCAGACACACCGGTGAAAACCGTGATGGATGGCCATATCATATACGCCGGATGGACACTTGAAACCGGTAATACAATTGGGATACAGCATGACAACAACCTTATTTCCTTTTACAAGCACAACTCAGCACTGCTCAAAAATACCGGGTCTTTCGTCCAGGCAGGTGAGGCGGTTGCTATTATTGGAAATACGGGCACACTGTCTACCGGTCCACACCTTCACTTTGAGCTTTGGTCTAATGGCAACCCGGTTGATCCGACCAATTATATCAATTTTGAGTGACACGATTATTTATACAACTTTCATTTGTAGATATGAAACTTGATACTTTGATCTGAATGTACTCGTTTGATAGACGAAAATCTATATCTTTGCCTCCCTATGGAACAGGAAAATAAGTCAAGTCTGAAGCAAATCCATGATGAAAATGGAGAATTGCTGAGTCCCATTCTACCCGATGAAGTAAAGAACTTCCTCATCGATATCGATGGTACGATTTGTGATGATATTCCCAACGAGGAACCGGAGCGGATGGTAACTTGTCCTCCCTACCCAGATGCCCTCGAAATGATTAACAAGTGGTATGAAGAAGGTCATGTCATTACTTTCTTCACTTCTCGTACTGAAGAACACCGGGAAATCACCGAACAGTGGCTGCGAAATCATAACTTCCGGTACCATGGTCTGCTGATGAACAAACCCAGAGGTGGCAACTATCACTGGATTGACAATCACATTGTGAGAGCTACTCGGTTTAAAGGGAAGTTTACCGATCTGGTCATAAAGACCAAAGAAATCGAAGTGTTTAAATAGTCAGGAGATCAACAGATCTTCAAAAGCACCTTTTAGTTCTGGAAATGTAAATTTGAACGATTTGCCTAGTCGTTCAGGTAATACCCTTTGGCTCTCCAGCACTGTTGATGCCATTTCACCCATCACCATCCTGAGTGCAAAGGCCGGAACTGGTACCAGTACGTGTAAACCTGCGCCCTGCCGGACCAGCCTTTTCATGAACTGCTTGTTGGTCACCGGATGTGGACTGATACCATTGTAAACACCCTCCAGGTCATCGTTTCGTATTGTCGAGATCATTAACTTGAGCAGATCGTCAATATGTATCCACGACATATATTGTGCGCCATCTCCCAGATAGCCCGATGAGCCCAGGATGACAGTCTGGTTGAGACGGGGAAGTATTCCTCCCTCACTGGACAAAACAAGTCCAATTCGAATGATACAAACCCGTTGACAGACTTCTTTCATCTTCATGTGGGCCGCCTCCCAGGCTTTGCACATATTAACCAGAAAACTCTCTTCACCAGCCTTTGATTCTTCCGTCAGTGTTTCATTACCACGATCTCCATAATACCCAATCGCAGATGCTCCCAGATACATAATACGTCTCTTCCCGTTTCCGGTATCTGCAAGATAACTGTGTAGTAATTCTGTGCTTTTGATGCGACTGTCATACAATTGCCTTTTTCTATTCTTTGTCCATCTCGAGCCTACAATCGGAGCACCTGCCAGATTTACAATGACATCTACATCCTGCAGAGCCTCTTGCTCCACAAAGGATTTTTCGACGTCCCACTTGTAGGATCTTACATGTTTTTGCTCGCCGGGAGAGCGGCTTAAGATAGCAACATGATGACCTTCAGCTTGCAATCTGGCCGTTAAAGCCCTTCCCAGCATTCCAGAACCTCCAGCAATTAAAATATTCTTAGTCAATTCTTCTTTCTAATTTTAAAGTCGATGACCGGCAACACAGTAAAATCCACACTCAGTATCCAAAGTATAACGGGAGTAGCTAATGTTAGTTTAGTATTACTACTTCTGACAGCAATTTCTTGTCGTGAGTCTCCCCCGAAAGGTTCCCAGACCCACGTAGAGGAAGTAAGAATAAATCTGAAAACAGAACCTGATCGAATCCATCCTGTTCTCTCAAGGCAATTGTCAGCCAGGCAAATCGAACGATTCATATTCAACCCACTGGAAGATTACAATCCCCTCACCCTCGAATTGGAACCTATCCTGTTAAAGGAACGTCCTTCCATAAATCCAATTGATACCGGTGCGTTTGCCGGAGGTGTTCGTTACGATATGGAAATTAGACATGAGGCAACATGGGACAATGGATCGCCGGTGACAGGATTTGACTACCTTTTTTCCATCAAGGCTCTCTTTAACCCTTTTTTGACAAGTCGAATCCAGGCATCTTACCTGGAGTCTGTTGCTGAGATCCATATTGACTCCATCAATCCACGAAGAATTACTGTGATAACCAACGACAATTACATGTACGGTGAAGAGGTGGTCTGTGGTGCTCAGATCTACCCCCGGCATATATACGATCCGGATCAAACTCTATTTGGTCTTTCATTGGAGGACATCCGAGATGTTGACATAGATTCCGATTCTGAGTCTGCGGTACTCCTACAGAAGTTTGCAAACCGGTTTTCCAGCAGTAGCTTTTCCAGGGATAGTGTAAGCGGTAGCGGACCTTACACCTTAGCAGATTGGACAGCTGACCAACAAATTGTGTTGACCCGCAAAGAAAACCACTGGAGTCAAGATTTGCCAGACTCGCACCCTTTACTGGCAGCAAACCCAATGCGATTGGTCTACTACATTATTCCTGATGAACAGACCGCCTTTACTAATCTGAAAGCTGGTAATCTCGATATCATGTCAGATGTACTTCCCGAACAACTGAACAGTGTTATGGGCAAGGAATCTGAACTCAATCTACAAACCTATACACCTTCGGTGTTACAATATTACTTCATCCCCTATAACAACCAGCATTTTGCACTGAAAGACCGTAACGTCAGAACAGCCATTTCACATCTTATGGATGTCGAGAGTCTCATCAAGGAACTTTTCTTTGGTCTTGCCGCACCCACGGTAGGACCCGTTAATCCAGCCAAGCCCTATTATAATACCTCCCTGAAACCCATTGCCCTTGATATAAATAAAGCCATCGAATTATTGGAAGCCAGTGGCTGGAAGGACATAAATAGTGATGGAATCAGGGACAAAGAGATCAATGGAGATTTGAAATCCCTTGACTTACGAATTTATACTACCAAAAGTCAGTTGTCTCAGGATGTGGCCGTCTTATTACAGGCGAATGCAGAGCAAGCAGGTGTAAGGATCGAAGTAATCCCTAATGATATTGGTGTGTTCCTGCCGGAAATAAGAAAAGGAAACTTTGAGATGGCTACCCTGGCATCAGTGCAGACACTGGGTTACACAGATCCTTACAATTCATGGCATTCCGACAATAGTGGATCTACGGGTTCAAACCTGTGCAAATTGCAAAATCCGAAGGTAGATGAGGTCATAGAAAAAATACGATCCACCCTTGATGAAAAAGAAAGACGTAACTTATACCTTGAGTTCCAGGAACTCATATACGAAGAACAACCGGCTTTGTTTCTACTTTCACCTCAAACCCGGTTGGTTGCAAACGGTGATCTTCAATTGGTAACAAGCACAATGAGACCC